>DASYTI010000089.1 GCA_036002485.1 Candidatus Methylomirabilota bacterium
GCTCAAAATCATCTTCGTCATGTGGAGCCGCCACGTCCCGTACGACGAGACACACCACCTGGCCACCATCGCCCGGCAACGAATGCGGCAGGCCGCCTGATCATGAAAAAAACTCTTGACACCTCATAGGAAGTCTCTCCCCCGATGGGGAGAGGGATTCAGGCTAGAGCTGGAAGGTCTTCACGTAGATGCCTGGTGAGCCCTGAGCGTGGCGCATGTGCGGGCGGATCTTCTGAGTGACGGGCGAGGCGTCCCGCTGCGCCAGCCAGGGCGCGCTCTCCGACACCTTGGGGTGCTCGAACTCGTAGAGCGTGAGATAGGTCGGCGTTCCGGTGACGGCGCGATAGCGCCGGCCGCGGATCACGCCCGGCACCTTCTCGTAGTTGGGCACGTAGATGGTGTTGTACCAGTCGTTGAACTCCGCGTCGACTTCCGGAGGCACGTCCATGCGCCCGATCTGAAGCGAGGGCGCCATGCCGCTCTCGGCAATGCCGGGCGTCAGCGTCTTTGGATGGATCATCGTGTAGATGTTGCGGATGAACGTGGTGCCGATGACTTCGGGCGAGCAGCGCTTGGTCCAGGGCGTGGGATTGGCCTGCACCTTCTTGTACGGGGCGCTCTCGAGCACGGCCGGGCTCTCAAGCTCGTAGACGGCGAGGTGCTTGGGCCCGCCCTTCACGGCCTCGTAGCGGGCGCCGCTCAGGAAGCCGGGCACGGCCAGGCGCTCCTTGAGGTGCTCCTCGTTGTACCAGCGGTTGAAATCGGGTTCCTTGTCCGCGGGAATGTCCGTCCACACCATCAAGAGCCCGGTACCTTTCTTGGCCATACGTTACCCTCCTCGAGGATCCCCCTCACCCTGCCCTCTCCCCCAATGGGTGAGAGGGATTGAAAAGGCGATCTCACTGGTCGGTGATGGCGCTCTTCTACTCCGGCGACCTCACGGTGTCAACGCCCCCGCGCGGTGGAAGCCGAGCCAAGCGCGGGCCGGCGCAGCAGGGTGACGGCGAGCGGGCCGAGCACCAGGGCCGCGCCCAAGCCTGCTCCGATGACGGCCAGGCCATAGCCCAAGGCCGGGCCGACGGCCGGAGCGATTCATCAGGCGGGAGAGCGGCCAGCTCGCGAGGGCGGATCCCAGCCCGCTCACGGCGACGGGCAGGCCCGACCAGGTATTCGTGCCCATGATGCTGGCGGCCATGATGCTGCCGATGGCCATCGCGATCGATTGGGCGGTGCTCCCGCAGACCTGGGAGACGAGCAGCGTGGTCATCAACTTCCCGCGGACCGAAGGGCGACCGGACGTCGTTGTCAGGGCGGGCATGGGGCGGGTGACGTGACCGACGGGATCGTATCACGGCGGGCGGATTCTGGTAGAGTCACTGCCGTGGGCGAGCTCTCGTACCTCGGCCTTCGCGTCAGTCGCGTGACGCCGTTTCTCGCCGACCTGGGCGGGGGCAAGAACCTGCTCTTCGTCAAGGTCGAGACGGAGGCGGGCCCGCACGGCTGGGGCGAGTGCTACACGCAGGCCGACCGTGACACGAGCATCATCGCCCTCGTGGAAGCGCTGGGCCGCTATCTTGTCGGGCGCGACGCCTCGCACATCACGCACTTCCTCCACGTGGCCTATCACGACTTCGCGGCCAAGCGCGGGGCCATGGATTTCTGGAGCGCGGTCAGCGGCCTCGAGCAGGCGCTCTGGGACATCGCGGGTAAGCGCCACGGCGTGCCGGTGCACGCGTTGCTCGGCGGGCCGTGCCGCGAGCGCATCCGCGTCTATGCCAATGGCTGGTACGGCAAGAGCAAGACGCCGGCCGACTACGCCGCGCGGGCGCGCGAGACAGTGGCCCGCGGATTCAGCGCCCTCAAGTTCGATCCCTTCCCCGGTCCCTGGCGAACGCATCTTTCGCGCGAGCACGAAGAGCAGGCGGTGGAGACGGTGGCCGCCGTGCGAGAAGCCGTCGGTACCGAGGTCGACCTGCTCATCGAGGTGCACCGGCGCCTCGCGCCCATGCACGCGGTGCGTATCGCGCGGGCCATGGAGCGCTTCCGGCCGTTCTGGTACGAGGAGCCCGTCTCCTCGACCAATCTGGAGGCCCTGGCCGAGTGCCGGCGCCAGATCAGCATCCCCGTGGTCACCGGCGAGGAACTCTACACGCGCGCGGAGTTTCGCCGCGTCTTCGAGCTGCGCGCGGCGGACATCGTCAATCCTGACGTCTGCAACTGCGGGGGCATCCTCGAGCTTCGCGCCATCGCGCAGATGGCCGAGCCGTCATTCGTGACGGTCTCCCCCCACAACTACAACAGCACCACGGTGGGCCTGGCCGCGACGCTCCAGGTGTCGGCGGCCATTCCGAACTTCCTCATCACCGAGTACTTCGTGAACTTCGAAGGCCGCGGGCGTGAGATCGCCAGCCCCGGCTTCGAGGTGCGAGATGGCTACATCGCCGTCCCCCAGAGCCCCGGTCTGGGCATCGAGCTGGACGAGTCGGCGCTCGCGCGCTATCCGGGCCGCCAGTTTCCCCCGCGCGCCCTGCCCTCGCCGGCTGACGAAGGCCCGTAGCCTGGACTATGCGCGAACAGGTGCTCCCCCTGATCCACTCAGCCCTCGCCTCGCGGCTGCGCCGCTCAGCTCGAACTGCGGCCCTCTCCCCCGCGACGGGGGAGAGGGATGTGAGCAATCTCGTCGCCCTGCATTTCCTTCTGATCCCTCTCCCCCAATTGGGGGAGAGGGCAGAGTGAGGGGGCGGTAGGGTGAGCGGGCGGTATTGTGAAAGGCGCCTTCATGTACGCCCTGCAGTAGGACAGACCGAAAGGATTCCGCCTTGATCACCAAGTTCTCGACCGTCTACGCCGGCCACGTCGATCTTCCCGACATGGGACAGCTGGCCACCCCCGCCAACGAGCGGCGCTACTCGAACGAGCACCTGGCCACGGTCTTCTCGAAGACCGAGGCCATCGCCCGCTGCATGGACGAGCACGGATACCGCACGCTCTGGCTGGCCGAGCACCACTTCCAGCGCGAGGGCTACGAGTGCCTCCCCAACATCCTGATGCTCGCCGTCCATCTCGCGCATCTGACCTCTCGGCTCCGCACGGGGTGCGGCTTCAACATCACGCCCATGTGGCACCCGCTGCGGCTGGCCGAGGACTACGCCACCGCCGACATCCTCACGGGCGGACGCACCATCTTCGGCGTGGGTCGCGGCTATCACACCCGCGAGGTGGAGACCTTCGGGGCGCCCATGCTCGATGCCGACGCCAATCGCGAGCTCTTCGAGGAGCAGGTCGACATCATCATGAAGGCCTTCCACTCGGAGTCTTTCGCGCACAAGGGCAAGCACTACACCCTGCCCCCCGCCGTGCCGTATCGCGGGTACGAGCTCAAGGAGCTGACCCTGGTCCCCCGCCCCCTCCGCCAGCCCGTGGAATGCTGGCAGCCGGTGGTGAGCGCCAGCGCGCGCGGGCTCGACTTCATGATCAAGCACCGCATCAAAGGGCTGATCGGCGGCGGGGCGGCCACCATGGCGGAGAAGTCGATCTTCGCCTATCAGGATGCCGCGCACCGCGGCGGGCTCGACTACAAACTCGGCGAGGGATTGAGCCTCGGCATCTTCTATCACCTGGCCGAGTCACGCGAGCGCGCGGTGCGCGAGGTCACCCCGTGGTACGAGGAGCACGTCAAGATGTTCGGCCCGCTCGGCTTCGTGCCCGGCATCACCCCGGCGCAGCTCGAGGCGTCCACCAAGCGCGGCGGCTGGGACGCGGGCGGAGTGCCCACCCTCGAGCACTACACGAAGCTGGGCGCCTGGTTCGCCGGCCCGCCCGAGGAGCTGGTCGCCCATCTCAAGTCGCTCGAGCAGAAGTACCCCGGCCTCGAGTACGTGCACCTGAGCAACAGCATGGGCACCCCGCAAAAAGCCATGCTCGAGCAGCTTGCGTGGCTCGGCAAAGAAGTCATGCCCGAATTCACCCGGCGAGCGTGCTAGTACCGACCCCCTCACCCTGCCCTCTCCCCCGAGACGGGGGAGAGGGATGGCAATGGGAACCTCCCCATCGGGGGATAGGGTGAAGGGGCGGGCTAGTGCGACTGCGGGATGATCACCTTCTCCTCGACGATGAAGCTTTTGATCCGGCCGATGAAAAGCGCGCCATCGGCGAACAAGGCCTTGGCTTCCGGCGAGGCGTGCGCGCGCGCCATGGCGGCGCGGTCGTCGTACCAGAGCTCGGCAACGCCGTCGACGTCGATGTCCGCGGTGGGAATATCCGGGCGGGTCGGCTGCTCGAGGATGTGCGACTGGACATAGCGCCGCAATCCCGGCACCGCATGCGCGAGCGGCGCGTGGATCTCGACCCAGTGCTTCATGAACTGCTCGTGCGTCATCCCCGGCTTGCGCGTCAACAGCCCTATGGTCTTGATCACCGGCGTCCCTCCCGTCGCTTCGACAACAAGTTGAACAAGGTCTTGTCCCTGCGATTCGCGACCATGTCCAGAGGCTTCACCCCCTCGCCATTCTTGAGGGTCGGGTCCGCGCCATAGCGCACCAGCATCTCGATGTATTTCCGATCGCTGTTCTTCTTGAGGAGGAAGTGCAGGGCCGCCATTCCCTTGGAGTTCTGGAAGTTCACGTTCGCTCCATGACGCAGGAGCCTTTCCGCGCTCGCGAAGTGGCTCCATTTGATGGCGCCGAGAAAGGGCGTCTCGTCTTCCGCCACCGGATCCAGGCTTGCCCCGTGCTTGACGAGCAGGTCGACGGCTTCCACATCATCCCGAAAGCCCGCGGACCACAGGCAGTATTCCGGGGTGGATCCCTTCTTCAGGAGGAACTTCGCCAAGGGCAGATTGCGGCCCCGCGAGATGGCATACCAGAGCGGCGTGGCCTTGAAGGCCGTCCCTTCCACGAAGGCCGGCTCATTGACGCCGAAGCCGAGGTCGAGGAGGTACTGAGCCAGCTCCAGGGACCGCCGGCTCGTCTTTTCATGGCTGGCCAGGCTGCATGACAGGTGCAGCAAGTTTCGCCCGCGCTCCTCCTTGACTCGCTTCAGCTCCGGGTGAGCCTCGAGAAGGGACGAGACCGCCTCCACGTTCAATGACCTGATGGACTGAAAGAGCCGCGTCTTGCTCATGCTCACTCTCCATCGGGCACGCCGGCCCGCCGCAAAACGTCCTGCACCGCATCGCTGCCGCCGACGTGATCCGGAAGCCGGGCGCCCGCGGCGATGAGCATCTGGGCGATGGCCGGGTAGTCGCCGTGGGTGATCTCCTCGGGAAGCTTCATGGCCATACCGCCGAAGACGTCGTGGCAGTTCAGGGAGCCGTGGATGGTCGTGGCCAGGGCGTCGCCGCCATACCGGTTGAGCGTGTGGATGTCCGCCCCTCGCTCGACCAGGAGCCTGGCCGCCTCCGCGCCGCCCCGCCAGCAGGCCCAGTCCAGCGGTGCCGTCTCGTCGAGCCCGCCGAGCGCGTTCGGGTCGGCGCCCAGGTCGAGCAGCCGTCGAACCGTCTCCACATCGTTCCGCCCGGCCGCGTAACACAGCAAATCGGGATCGACGCGGGCTGGCGTTCGGTCGTCCGCGGTAACACCACCCTCGTCACCGGCGGATTCACGCAGCAGGGTCACCACGTCCTCGCGGCCGTGACGCACGGCCGAGCGGAGCGGGGTCAATCCCAGATCATCCCTCGCGTTCGGGTCGCCTCCCGCCTCCACGAGCTGCCGGACGATGGCGAGGCTGCGGCCGTACACCACGGCCCGGTGCAGGTGCGTGCGGTCGTGCATCCAGGGAACGCGGAAGTTCGGATCGGCGCCGTGTCGAAGGTACAGCTGTACGCCGACCGGATTCTCGAAGTCGAGCATCCGGGCGAGGCAGTACGAGACCCGCTTCGGATGCGGAGGCGGGCTGGCCTCCAGGAGCAGGCGGAGGCAAGTGACGTCGCCGAACTCCGAGGCGTGATAGAGCGCCTCGAGACCAAACGCCCCCGCCCGAACCTCGCCAACCGGATCACCCTGGAGCTCGTTGACGTCGGCGCCGGCGGCAAGGAGCATCCGCGTGAGCTCGGGATTGTTGGCGATCCCGGCCGCGCCGTAGAGGGCGGACTGGACCCACATCTCGCCCTCCTCGGTGACGGTGACGTGGGCGTTGGCATCGGCGCCGTGGTCGAGGAGGAGCCGGACGACGCGCACGACGCCTTCGGCGCGCCGAACGTCGCTCCGCAGGAAGCGCGAGAAGCACGCATAGAGGATCGGCTCGCGATCGAGGGGGCCGCCCTTGCCGCGGGCCAGCGACGGATCACGCTCGAGCAAGCGGGCGACGTGCTCGGCCGCCCCGCAAACACACGCGGTGTAGAGATCGAAGCGCTCCAGCGCGGGCTCGGCGCCCAGCAGCGTGGACGCCTTGCGCATGTCCCCGCGGCAGGCGGCGCGCACCAGCTCGGCGGCGCGCTCGCGGGTGTCGAGCTGGCGGGCCTCGACGAACTGCTTCCAGCGCGGCCAGCTGGCGAAGCCGTACTCGCGGGCGATGACGAGCTGGGCGTCGTGCAGGGCCGCGGCTCGCGCGACGTCGCCCGCGCGGAAGCGCGGGTGATGCGCCCGGAAGCGCTGCACGGCCGCGGCGTCGCCCTGGCCAAGGGCATCCAGCAGCGCGCGCGCTTGCTTGCGGTCGAACTCCAAGGATGGACGAGGCGGGATGGGCCGGCTAGGCATGGACACGACCTCCTTCATGTACGGCCCGTCGTCCGCACACCGGGCGCTGAAGGGGTCATGACCGCAAGCGCGATTCGAAACCCTTACAGGTGGGACAATCCCTTCACGCGGACCGTGGGTCGCCTGACCGACCGAACGAAAGTATACCCCCGCCCGCAAGACCCCCGCTACGGTATGCTCTTCGCCATGCCCGAGCTCCCCGAGGTCGAGCGCGGCCGGCGCATCGCCATGAAGGTCGTGCTCGGCCGGCGCATCACCGAGGCCCGCTGCTCCGATGATCCCATCGTGTTCGAGCGCGTGCCCGCAGCCCGATTCCGCAAGGC
>DASYTI010000090.1 GCA_036002485.1 Candidatus Methylomirabilota bacterium
CCGGCTCAGCGATATCGGATCCGCGGATCGATCCAGCCATAGAGGAGATCCACGAGCAGGTTGCTCAGGATGAACCCGACGGCGATGAGCAGGACCACCCCCTGCACCAGCGGGTAGTCCCGCGCGAAGACGGCGTCGACGACCAGGCGGCCCACCCCGGGCAGGGCGAAGACATACTCCGTGATCACCGCCCCGCCGATCAGCGTGCCGAGCTGAAGACCCAGCACGGTGACGACAGGGATCAAGGCATTCTTCAGGACGTGGCCGCGGATGACGCTCCACTCCGAGAGCCCCTTGGCTCGAGCCGTGCGGACGTAATCTTCCGAGAGGGCCTCCAGCATACTGGAGCGCAGAGTGCGCGTGATCACGGCCCCCAGGGCCAGCCCCAGCGTGACGGCGGGCAGCACCAGCGAGCGGAGGCCGAGCCACGGCTCCTCCAGCGGATCGGTGTAGCCGGAGATGGGCAGCCAGCGGAGCTTGACGCCGAAGAAGAAGATGAGGAGGAGGGCGAGCAGGAAGTTGGGCATGCAGATGCCGAAGAGCGCGAACGAGGTGCCGAAGCGATCGACGGAGGTATTGCGGCGGGCCGCGGAGAGGATGCCGATGGGCGTGGCGATGATCAGCGAGATGGCCATGGCCAGCCCGGCGAGCTGGAGGCTCGGGCGGATGCGCCGGCTGACATTCTCGATCACCGGCTCGCGATTGCGGATCGAGCGGCCGAGATCCCCTTGCAGGAGACGGCCCATCCAGGCCGCGTACTGGATGTAGAGCGGCCGGTCCATCCCGAGCTCTCTGCGCAGGTTCTCCTTGACGGTGGCGTCGATGGACTCCGCCATCATGACGTCGATGGGGTCGCCGGGCGTGAGATGGATCAGCGTGAACACGCCGGCGGTGACGAGCAGCAGCACGGGCACCGTCGCGAGGAGACGGCGCAGGATGAGGCGGCCCACGGGGTGGCGGAGTGGGCGCGCCTACTTCAGCCAGACCGTCCGGAAGCGCATCATGCCGTCGGGCACCGGCTCGTAGCCCTGCACCTTGAGGCTGAAGGCCTTGGGCTCGATGGGGTGGACGATGTACACCATGGGCAGCTCGTCCTGCAGGATTCGCGTCAGCTCGCTGTAGAGCTTCTTCCGCTCCTCCCGGCTCGAGGCCTCGCGCGTCTTGTCGAGGAGCGCGTCGATGTGCGGATTGGAGATGCCGGACCAGTTGAGCGACATGCCCGGCGTGGTCCGGAAGAACTGATAGATGTTGCCGTCGGGATCGGGCCGGCCCGACCATTGATAGCTGATCATGTCGAAGTTCTTGCTGTTGCCGTCCGAGAGCTGGGTGGCGGCATCGACGAGCTTGACCTTGACCTGCATGCCCGCCTCCGCGAGCTGAGCCTGGATCACCTCCACCTCCTGGATATTGATCGGGATATTGGCGGTGGTGATGGTGAACGGGAACCCCGTGGGCTTGCCGCCTTCGGCCAGCTTGGCCTTGGCCTTGGCCAGGTCGCGCTTGATGGGCGGGATGGTCTTGTCATAGGCCCAGCTCGTGGGCGGCACGGGGCCGTTGGCGGGGATGCCGACATTGAGCCACACGCCCTTGACGATCTGCTCGGTGTCAATGGCATAGGCCACGGCCTGGCGAAGCGCCTTGTTGTTGAAGGGCGGGCGCGTCTGGTTGAGCTGATAGGCGAAGGCGGCCAGCGAGGGGACATCCAGCACGGCCACGTTCTTGTCGGCCTTGACGGCGGCCACGTCGCGCGGCTGGACATAGTCGATGACGTCGATCTCGCCCGACTGCAGGCTCTGCAGCTTCACGGTGTCGTCCGGAATGGGACGATAGCGGATGCGATCCAGATACGGCCCGCCCTGCTTGTTCCAGTAGCTCTCGTTGCGCTTGATGATGAGGTGGTCGTCCTTGATCCACTCCACGAACTCGAAGGGCCCCGTGCCTGCGCCCTTGGCATTGCGCTCGAGCTCCGAGCCGCGCTCCTGGATGACCTTGGGCGAGATCATCATGCCCGCGCGATCGGTGAGGGTAGCCAGCAAGGCCGCGTCGGGGCGACGCAGGTTGATCTTGATCGTGTAGGCATCCATCACGTCGACGGTGTCGATGCTGGCCGTCTCCCCCTTGCGCACGGACTTGGGCTCGGTCTTCATCCGGTTGAAGTTGAACTTGGCGACCTCAGCATTGAAATCCGTGCCGTCGTGGAACTTCACCCCGCGGCGCAGCTTGAGGATCAGCGTCTTGGCATCGGGCTGCTGCCAGGACTCGGCCAGCCCCGGCTTGAGGCCGAGATTGGTATCGAGGGTGATCAGGGGCTCGTAGATATTGTGATAGATCTGCCGGTCGACCTTGCTCCCCGAGAGATGCGGGTCCATCGTGGACGCCTCGAGGTAGAAGCCGACGCGGAGAGTGCCGCCCTTCTTGGGGGCGGTCTGGGCCAAGGCCGGCACCGCCGACACCCCGGAGGCGAGCCCGGCCGAGGCCAGCGCGGATATGCGCAGGAAGTTGCGCCGGGATACTTCGCGAGGGTTTTCATCACGTGTGGTGCCCGGCATGCCGTGTCCTCCCC
Source organism: Candidatus Methylomirabilota bacterium (assembly GCA_036002485.1). Classification (NCBI taxonomy): domain Bacteria; phylum Methylomirabilota (SeqCode); species Candidatus Methylomirabilota bacterium. Next base: position 2,564 of record DASYTI010000090.1, read on the forward strand.
TGATTTTCATCTTGGGTCTCGAGGCCTACTGTGGCCGGGACGGCGGCGGCGGAGCCCCGTCGCGTGGTCGTCGAAGTATGAAAGAGGCGGCTGTACGCTGTCAAGCACCGAACAAGAAATCGCGCGGCGTGAGCTTGCCGCCACCCTCCCCAGGCTTTTCCGAACGCGCGGCGGCCGCGTGAAAGAGATCGCTGGCGATCTCGAAGCCCAGGCGCCGGTAGCTCTCCCACTGCGCCTCGTCGAAATACTGATCGGAGGTCGGCTCCTGGGGAAAGCTCGAATGCGCCCCGTGGTAGTGCGTGATGTCCGCGGGCTCGTCGCCCGTCAGGGTAGGCTTGACGTAGACGAGATGCGACACGCGCTCGGGCTCGTCCTCGTACACGATCCTCGCGAGGGCGGCGTGGGCCAGCGAGTGCCGCTCGAGATCGACCACGTCCAGCTCGAGGCCGCCCCCCGCCTCGCTCCGCGCGAGGGCCCCGGACCACTTCCCGCGCCGGAGCTGCGGGAGGGTACCGAAGAATTTCCGGAAGGCTGGATCCACGGTTGCGTCCAGCTCCGGCCCCGTGAGAAAGGTGATCTCGGCCCCGAAGTCCAGTCTCGCCTTGCGGACGAGATTGGCCAGGCCCTCGAACTTGTACTCGGGATCCGCCTCCGCATCGATCACGAGAATGCGGGGCAGGCGCCGGCGAATCAGCTCATAGCCGCCGAGGTTCTCGAAGTGCCCGCCGTCGGAGAGATACCAGCGTCTGGCCGCCGAGCCGGGGAAGCGCGCGAGGAGCTCGTCGAGGAGGCAGGTCTGCACGAGGAACACCCAGCGGGTCAGGGAGGCGGCGAGGCGCTGGCGAAGGCTCGGCGCCCACTGGGGACGGCGGCTGGGCTCGACATGAGAATCCCACCAGTAGCCCAGCCGCACATTGCTGAGCCCGCACAGCATGCTCAGCCCGAGGTTGGTGCGGGCTCCGATCCCCGTGGAGAACGCGGCGCCGGAGATGCCCACCCAGTAGCCGAGGGAGAGCTCCTCTCCGCCCGACCAGCGCCAGAACATCTGGAAGGGTGGCGAGCTCCCCGCCGAGTTGGAGGCCGCGGGAAAGATCCGTGCATTCTTTCGATCCTCTCGGCGATGGCTGGCGAAGACGGCATGGTGCTGGATGCCCGCGCTGAACGACCGTGGTCCGATGGCGAGCCCTATGCCTTTGCGATCCCGCTGCTCGATCTGCGATTTGCCGTCGACCGTCTCGTTGATGGTGACGTTGATCAGGTGGAGCGGTGGCACCTTGTCGGCGCCCCAGCCCCCGTGGCCCGGATAGTAGTTGGCCAGATCGGTATTGTCGCCGGGCAGGACGCGCGTGATCTTCTGGTTGGTGGGATCGACGCGAAGCGGGTTCGAGGCGCCCAGGTAGGCCCGCGTGAGCCGGGCGCTGTACAGCGAGAGCTGCGACGAGCCATTGAGAAAGGGCCAGCACCATCCGAAGAGAAGAGAGAAGAGCGCGGTGGCGAGCCAGATCAGCCCAGGACCGTGCAGGTCGCTCACGGTCTGGTGCTGACTCACCTGGCTCGCGGGCAAGCCCTCCCACCAGTACCAGGGCGCCGCGCCCGGGACCTTGAAGCTCCACACGATGGCGTGAGACACGGCGTCGGTCAGCACGAGGAGGAGCGCGGCGATCAGCAGGGCGAGGGTGGTGGCCACGAAGGAGACGGGGAGGCTCGGACGCTTGCCGCCTACCCGCCCGCTGAAGATGACGGCGATCTTGCGCGCGAAGCCGGCCAGGGCCGCCAGGACGGAGAGGAGGGTTCCTGTCCACACGGGAAGATTCGGCCGCTGCTGGGTCACGACGTCCAGATAGGCCGTCTGGCTGACGGTGTCGATGAGGGCGAAGGCCAGGGCCACCGCCGACATCACCAGGGCGACCTTGAGCCAGGCGGAGAGGGTATGCCGCGATTCATCGTCCTTGAAGATCATGGCGGCTCGCTGGGGATCGCTCTCCGCCTTGAAGGCTTCGCGCGCCTCGAGCGTGCGCGCGCGCCGGACGGCACTGCCGTACGCCGCCGCCCACACGATGGCCGTCAGGACTTCGATGCCGAGGAGAGTCCAGGCCATGCCTCTCCACACCGGCCGCGCCGCTCCCGCGGCCAGCATGAGGGTCAAGACCACGGAGACCACGAGACCGGTGACGGGGCGCTCGTAGAATCGGCCGCGCGCTCCCACGCGGCCGATCATCCAGTACGCCCATCCGAGGGGAAGGGCGCCCACCACGAAGGGCACGAGCCACAGGGAGATATAGGGGCTCCACCAGACGAGGGCCCGTCCGGGCAGATACCATTCGAGGGCGGCCGCATATGCGGCCGACCAGTCCGGGTGCGAAACGGCCACGAGTCCCCGGAGCATCTGGCCGGTGAGAAAGAGCATGACGAAGAAGCTCAGCAGCACGACCTGAATGGCGACCCAGTTGCGAAGCAGGCCCGCACCGGCCTGCAGAAGGTCGCCGGCGCCATTGGGCGACATGTAGCGCCCGTTCTCGCGCAGCCATCTCACGACGTCGGGCATGGCCGGCGGGCCCGCCGATCCTGGCGCACCGGACAAGAGATGCTCGACCTCGCGCGCGCTGTGGATCTCGGGCCGGGAGAAGAGCCGGCCGAGACATGCGCCGAAGTAACCGCCCCCCGAGACGGTGGAGAGGTAGTCGATCCGAGCCACCAGCCCGAACCGGGCGAGGGCCTGGAAGACGCCAAGAGAGAAGGTGGCGCTCCGGATGCCTCCCCCGGACAGCGCGACGCCCAGCATATCGTGGGGAGGCCGCTCGGCATCGGCGAGGGAGGCCCCGCGGCGCGCCGCGAGAAGCTCGCGCTCGTGCCCCCACAGCTCGCGCGGATACGCGCCTTCGTATTCCGAAGAAATCGCCATGGTGCGCTCCTCTGTGCCGAGGGAGCTGCCGAATGGCAAGACGGGCGTCGCTACGGCGACTCTAGGAGGGTCGCGAATACGTGTCAAGACGGAGGGTGGATCGAGAAGGCGCCGCTCAAGTACTGGACGGCCGCCGCGGCATGAGACGGCCCGCCCGTTCGTCGAGCTCGCGCGCCCCGTCGGCCAGAGCGCTCGCGGACGGCAGGACACCGCCCCCTCCCGTAATCTCGTAGAGGCGCTCCTGCGAGCGGAGCTCCGGCCCCCCGTCGGCCTGGATACGCATCGAGCTTCCGTCGGGCAGGATGCGCCGCGCCTTGACGGTGTCGGCCAGCTGGATCTCGAGGACGGTGCGGACCTGGGCCTGGAGAGTGGAGTCGAGGACGGGGAAGGCGATCTCCACGCGCCGGTCGAGATTGCGGGGCATCCAGTCCGCGGAGGCGAGCAGGTATTCGCCCTGGCCCGCATCGCCGAAGTAGAAGATGCGCGCATGCTCGAGGAAGCGATCGACGATCGAGATGACGCGGATGTTGTCGGAGAGCCCGGGCACTTCGGGACGCAGCGCGCACATGCCCCGCACGATCAGGTCGATCTTCACGCCGGCCTGGCTGGCTTCGTACAGCTCCTCGATCAGTCGGCGGTCCAGGAGCGCATTCATCTTGGCGATGATCCGCGCCGGCCGCCCCCTTCGGGCGTGCTCCGTCTCGCGGCGGATCCGCTCGATGAGGCCCTCGCGGAGGTCGCGCGGGGCGAGGAGGAGGTGATGGAACTTGTGGGGGTGCGTGTAGCCGGTGAGGAGGTTGAAGAGCTCGGTCAGGTCCTCGCCGAATGACTCGCGGCTCGTGAAGAGGCCGAGGTCCTCGTAGATGGTGGCCGTCCGCACATTGTAGTTGCCGGTGGCGAGGTGGCAATAGCGTCGGATACCGTCGGCCTCCTGGCGCACGACCAGGCAGGCCTTGCCGTGCGTCTTGAAGCCCGCGAGGCCGTAGACGACATGCGCCCCCACCTCTTCCAGGGCCCGGGCCCAGCGGATATTCGCCTCCTCGTCGAAGCGCGCCTGCAGCTCTACGAGCACGGCCACTTCCTTGCCGTTCTCGACGGCGGTCTGCAGGGCGTGCGCGATGGGCGAGGCCGGGCTCACACGGTAGAGGGTCATCTTGATAGCGAGGACCTTGGGGTCCGTGGCCGCCTCCACCACGAAGCGCGTGACGGCGTCGAAGCTGTGGTAGGGGTGATGCACGAGCACGTCCCGCGCGCGAAGGGCGCTCCAGATGTCGGCGGTCTCGAAGGCGCGCACCGGATGGGGCGGGAGCGGTCTCTCCTTGAGGCGCGGGACATCGAGGGCCGTGTAGAGCTGGAAGAGATCGGAGAAAGCCGCGAAGCCTTCGCCCTCGAACAGGTCCTCGGGGGAGAGCTCCAGCTCGTCGAGCAGGGTGGCCAGGATGTCGGGGGGCAGGTCCCCGTCGTGCTGCAGCCGCACGGCCGTCCCCAGGCGCCGCTCGCGAAGGCTCTCCTCGATGCTCACGAGCAGGTCCTCGCGCGCGCCCCGCGGCTGCAGGTACGCGTCCCGGGTGACCCGAATGGCATGGCTGGACACGATCTCGTAGCCGTTGTAGATGGTGGGCAGGTGAAGCCGGATCACGTCCTCGAGGAGCATGAACGAATGCTTGCCGGGTGAATCGGGCAGAGGGACGAAGCGCGGCAGCACCTGGCTCGGGATGTGGATGACGGACAGCGTGCTGTGCGGCAAAATCGAGGGCGCGGCAGGCCGGATGGAGGCCACCAGGCAGAGCGAGCGGTTACCGAGATACGGGAAGGGGTGGCCGGGATCGACGGCGAGGGGCGTGACGACGGGCAAGAGCATGCGGCGGAAATAGTCCTCGAGGAAGCGCTGCTGCTCCTCGCTGGCCTCCTTGGGCCGGAGCAAGAATATCCCTTCGGCGGCGAGGAGCGGCTGGATCTCCTCCAGGAAGCATCGGTGCTGCTCGTCCACCAGCTCGTGGACGCGGGCGGCCACCTCGGCCAAGGTCTCCGTGGACGACATGCCATCGGGCCCGGCCGTCTGGTCGCCCGCGGCGATGCGGCGCTTGAGGGCGGCCACCCGGATCATGAAGAACTCGTCCAGGTTCGAGCTGAAGATGGCGAGGAACTTCACGCGCTCGAGCAGGGGCACGCTCGGGTCCTGCGCCTCCTCGAGCACGCGCCGGTTGAATTCGAGCCACGAGAGCTCCCGATTGACGAAGGCGTCGGAGTTCATATCAGCCTCGACCGTTGAACGTTTCGCGCAGGAGAATGCCGTCCCGGACGCCCCGCGTGCAGACCATGAGCCGCAGATAGCCGCCGAACACCATGACCTCTTCGATGACGATGGCCCCGGCCAGGATGATGTCGGCCCGCTCGGCCTTGAGCCCGCGAATCGACTGGCGCTTCCGCCGGGAGAGGGCTTCCAGCCGTTCGCGGATGGCCGTGATGTCGGACTGCTGGAGGGTGAGCCCGTGGCGGTGCTTGCGCTCGCCGCGATGGGCGCGCAGGTGCATGCTCGCGAGCGAGCGCACGGTGCCCCCCATCCCGACCATGACCTCGCCCCGCCCTGCCGCCGGGAGCGTCCCCGCGAGCCGCTTGCGGACCTCCTGACGAAAGGCCTGGAGCTCGCGCGACCGCGGCCGATTGGCGCGCAGGAACGTGCTCGTCGTCCTCACGGCGCCCAGGGGCAGGCTGGCCATTGACACCACCTTGCGATCCCGTACCCGGCTCAGCTGCAGGCTGGCCCCGCCCAGGTCGGCCACCACCCCATCCTTGAAGGACAGGCTGTCCAGCGCGGCATCCACGCCGAGCTTCGCCTCGTCCCTCGCGCTCAGGACCTGCACGTCTATTCCCTCCTTGCGACGGAGCGGTCCGAGAAGCTGCTCCGGGTTGCGCGCGCCCCTCACGGCCGAGGTCGCCACCGCCACCACGCGCGGACCCCAGGCGTTCGGAGAGTAGCGGGAGAAGAACCGGTGCACGGCCTTGAGCGTCTCCTCGATCGCCTCGCGGGGCAGGGTGCCGGGAGCTCCGCCGCCGAGCCGCGTGGGCACTCGTTCCTCCACGAGCACGCGGTAGCCGGCGCCCGGGGTGATACGGGCGAGCAGGAAGCGAACGGCCGTCGAGCCCAGATCGACGATGGCGACCACTTCCGGCTTTGTGCGGGAATCCTCGTGCCGGCGACCCATCAGGTCAAGTTACGAAAGTGTTACGGAGCAGACTCGCCTCCTTTAATCCCGCCAGAGCCCGGCCCCGCCCGCCATCCCGGCCGTATTGGGCACGATGGTGACGTCGGGATCTGGCTTGAAATCGATCTTTTTGGCATTGCCGCCGCCGATATAGAGGTGGTCGAAGTTGACCAAGGCCCGGATCTGGGCAATGGCCCGCTTCACCCGCTTGTTCCATTTCCGCTTGCCCACCCGCCTGCGCGCTACATTGCCGACATGCTCGTCATATGTCTCGCCCTTCCGGCAGGGGTGGCGCCCCAGCTCGATGTGGGGCGCGAGCCGACCATCGACATAGATCCCGGTGCCGAAGCCGGTGCCGAGCGTGATGATCATCTCGAGACCCTTGCCGGCAATGACCGCGAGCCCCTGCATGTCCGCGTCGTTGGCCACGCGGACCGGCTTGCCGAGCGCCTCGGTCAGGGCCGCCCCCAGGTCGAAGCCCGCCCAGCGCTCGTTGCCGAGATTGGGCGCGGTCAGGATGTGACCGTTCTTGAGGCCGCCCGGGAATCCCACGGAGACGCGGTCGTATGACCCCAGAGGCGCGACGAGCTTGGCGAGCGTCTTGACGAAGGCTCGCGGCGAGCTACCCACCGGAGTGTCCACGCGGACAGGCTTGGTGAGGAAGTGGCCGCCATCATCGACCACCACCGCCTTGAGATGCGTGCCGCCGACGTCGATGGCCAGCGTGCGGAAGCGCCGGATGCTGCGGATTGCGGATGCGTGAGCCTCGACCATGGTGCCTCTTCAGGGGACTATCCCCGGGCAAGGACCTGCATGGTACCACGCCGGCGCCGGACCTGTCGGGGAGGCTAGGTAGCTCGGAGGGGGGCTCTGCCCCCCTTCCGAAACCTCCCCCCGACGCCGTGCGAGCCGCAGGACGTCGCGGGGCTGGGGCCCTGCCGTCCGAGGCGAGCAATCTGAGAATGGCGCCGGCGAAGCCGGCGCTCGAAGCGGAACACTCTTGCTCGCGAGGGCAGGGAAATTACTTGGACAGACTCCTAGCCGGCGGCGAGGGCTCTGAGAACCCGGGGCTTGAGGAACCACATCAGCCGTGCGTCGCCCGAGGGCCCCTCGGGCAAATCGACGAGGGCCGCCCCACCTTTCTTGAACGGAAATTGCCCGCCGTCGCGAGCGCCCAGGAGACGAGCGAGAAGCTCCCCCAGCACCGGCTCGTGGCCCACGATGGCGACCATGGCCTCGCGCGGCTGCTTGCCGAGGGCGGCGAGAATCGCGTCGACGCCGCCGTGCGCGAGGGCTGGCTCGAGGCGGGGCTCGACGCGCTTGAAGGCGCGCGCAGCGATGTCGGCGGTGACGCGCGCGCGGGGAAGCGGGCTCGTGAGCAGCACGTCGGGCCGGTCGGCAATGCGGGCCAACCCTTGGGCAGCCACGCGGAACTTGGCCTTGCCCTTGGGCGTGAGAGGGCGATCGTCATCGGGAATGCCCGGCGTCCCGCTGGGCACGGCCGCAGCATGCCGAATGATCAAGAGCCTCATGGCGCGAGGCCACCATCTCACGAGCGGCATGTGCCGGCAATCCGGCCGGAAGTGTCGATGGTACAGCGCATAGATCTGGGGGGTACCCGGAGGCAGGTTGCCGTCGGGAGCGAATCCGACGAGCCGTAGCGCGCCCCGAAGCGCAGGGCGCCTCCGCCGCGCGAGTCGTCCCCGCCGCTGGCGGGGCGGCGAGCGACCCCCGTCTCGGGGGATGGGGGGCAGGCGGAGGCGCCCGAGCGAGGCGGCGCGCGAGGCGAGGAGGTTGAGCGGACGACGGCAACCCGCCGCCGGGCACCTCCCAGCTCCGCCCGCCCATCTACCGAGGGGAGATCAGGAGCGGGCGGGCGCTGCGTGGACTGCGTCCAATGTTTCGCGGACGACGCGGGCGAGGTCGCCGGGGTGGAAGGGCTTCTGGAGGAATGCCCCGGGAGGATCGACCATGCCGTGGGCCACCACCATCTGGTCCGCATAGCCCGAGACGTAGAGCAGGCTCACCCGCGGACAGGACTTGATCACCTCGGCCGCGAGCGCGGTTCCGCCCATGGCCGGCATCACCATGTCGGTGATGAGCAGCTGTATGTCCCGGGCATGTCGCTCGGCGATGAGGAGCGCTTCCAGCGGATCGCCCGTCTCGAGCACGGTATAGCCGCACTTCTTCAGGACGTCGGCGGCCAGGCGCCGCACCTCCTCCTCGTCCTCGACGACGAGCACGGTCTCGCTTCCTCTGGCCAGGGGAGCGACGGTGTCTCGGACCTCGTCCGCGGCCGCCTTCTCCTCGATGCAGGGCAGATAGATCGTGAACGTCGTGCCCCGCCCCACCGTGCTGTCGACTCCGATATGCCCTCCGGACTGATGGACGATGCCGTGCACGGTGGACAGGCCCAGCCCGGTGCCCTTGCCGACTTCCTTGGTCGTGAAGAACGGCTCGAAGATCCGACGCAGGGTCGCCTGGTCCACCCCGCAGCCCGAGTCCTGCACGGTCAGGGTCGAGTACTCCCCGGCAGGGATATGTCCCTGATCGTGCCGGACCACGTCCGGTACCCGCAGCCGCTCGACCGCGATGCGCACCATCCCGCCTTCCGGCATGGCGTCGCGAGAATTGACGACGAGATTCACGATCACCTGGTCGAGCTGGCCGGGATCGGCCATGACGCGGCCCGGCTCGACCCCCGGCGTGATGATCAGCTCGATGTGCTCACCGATCAGGCGCCGGAGGATGGGGGCGACGTTCTGCACGAGCGCGTTGAGGTCGACGGGCCGAGGCTGCAGCACCTGCTTGCGGCTGAAGGCGAGGAGCTGGCGGGTCAGGGCGGCGGCGCGCTCGGCCGTGCGCGTGATGAGCTCGAGGTCGTGGCGCGTCTCCCGGTCCAGGGTCGTCAGCTCGAGAGCCAGGCTGCTGCGCCCCGTGATCACGGTGAGGAGGTTGTTGAAGTCGTGGGCGATGCCGCCCGCGAGCTGGCCGATCGCCTCCATCTTCTGGGATTGCAGGAGCTGCTGCTCCAGAGCCTTTCGCTGGGTGACATCGGCGATCAGGCCCAAGCTGCCGACATGTCGCCCGTGCGCATCGAGCAACGGGGCGACCGACAGCACCACGTCGACGAGGGAGCCGTCCTTGCGCTGCCGTTGGGTCTCGAGGCCGGTCACCGATCGTCCCAGGCGGTACTGGTCGAAGAGATCCTTGAGCTCATCCGAACGGTCGTCGGGGATGGTGGGGAGCGGCTTGTCGATGATCTCCTCCTCCGTCCACCCGAAGAGGGTGGTGGCCGCGCGATTCCAGTTCTTGACGAGCCCGTCGGAGTCGAGGGCGATGATGGCGAGCGGGGAGGCGTCGATGAGCACCCGGAGGCGGTCGCTCGTCTCCCGGAGCGCTTCCTGCGTGCGTCGCTGCTCGTCGAACAGGCGGGCGTTCTCCAGGGCGATGGCCGCCTGGTCCGCGAAGGTCTGGAGCAGCGTCACCTCTTCCTCGAAGAATTGTCGATCGATTCGGTCCCCGATGCAGAGCGCGCCGATGATCGCTCCCTTCGCCCACAGGGGGACGGCGAGAACGGATCGCGCCTGGGCCACCTCCAGCCGATCCTGGAAATCTCCCGATCGCGCGATCGTCGGATCCGTCTGGATGTCCCGGGTGGAGAGGGGTCGGCCCTCTCTGGCCACGCGACCCATCAGTCCCATGCCGGGCGGCAGCACATGACCGGGTTTGAACGCGCCACGCGCGCCGCCGCTGGCCGCGATGGCGCGCAAGGAGCCGTCCGGCTCCAGCACGCGGAGCACGGCGATCTGCGCATCGAAGAGCGGCAGCACGCTTTCCACGGTCTGCTCCCCCACCGCGCTCATCTCCAGGGTCTCGGTGAGGTTCCGCGCCACCCGGGCCAGCTCGGCGGCCACCCGGCGCGCCCGCTCCGTTTGCGCGTGCACCCGGGCATTGTGAAAGGCCAGCCCGGCATGATCGGCGAAGACCTGGACCAGTCGGATATCCTCGGCGCTGAAGGTGCGGCCGGGCCGGTCGGAGACGCCGATGGCCCCGATGATCTGGCCGTGCACCAGCAGAGGCACGGCCAGGACGGCACGGTAGCGTGCTTGCTCGATCCGGCGCCGCCCCTCCGGGCTGAGGGTGATGGCCGGGTCATTGAGGATGTCGGCAGAGGCCACGGGCTCGCGCCGCGCCACGGCGAGGCCGACCGCCCCGGCGCCGCGGGCCCACACCAACCCGTCTTGAAAGCCCGTGCCGATGTCGCCCGCCACTGCCACGCCAATCAGCTCCTGGGTCTGCTCGTCGAGTCGATACAGCGCCGTCGCGTAAGCATGAAGCAGACCCTTCAAGGACTCCACGATTCGCTGCTCGACTTCACCGGGATCCAGGGACTGGGAGAGCAGCTGGGTCGTCCCGGCCAGGCTCTCCGCGAACTGGCGCCGCCGCTCCGTCTCCTCCAGAAGATGGCGATTCCGCTCTTCCACCAGGAGTCGCTCGGCGGCGGCGGTCTCGAGCGCGCGGCCCACCTCGTCGACCTCGTGCAGGGACGAGAGGCGCGTCTCGGGCACCTGACCCTGGAGCAGCTCGCCGGCCGATCGGGCCAGGGAGCGAATGGGCCCGGCGATACGCTGGGCGCCCCACATGGCGGCGAGGATGGCCAGGAGCATGGAGCCGGCGCCCACGATCAGGAGCAGCCAGAGGGACGAGCGCAGGGGAGCGTCGGCGGTCGTCTGAGGCACGCCGAGAACAATGGTCCAGCCCGTGCGAGGAGAGCGGCTGATGGCCGCGTAGAGCACTTGACCGTTGGCGGAGGCCTTGAAAGCTCCTTCGTTCGTCTCAGCCATCTTCGCCGTGAGTTGCGGAGTGCCGCGCTGGCCAATGAATTGCTCGGCCTCGCGAGTCCGGGCAATGATCACCTTGTTGCGGTCGAGCAGCGTCCCGATGGCGTCGGGGCTTACCTTCTGCTGGACGAGCACATCCGTGAGAGCCGTGGGAGACAAGACCGCGGCCAGGACGTAGACGGGGGTGCCGTCGCGCACCACGGGTACCGCGGCCAGAATGATCGGCCTCTGCAGGACTCGGCCCGTGAAAAGATCGGACACGATCGGGGTGGCGGTGGCGAAGACGAGGCGGACGAGCTCAGGATTGCCCGCGAGGGGGAGTGGCCTTCCGGGCGGAGTCCACGTGTTGACGAGCTGGTGAGCGTCCGGAGCGAAAAGCACGATGTTCTGCCATGAAGGCTGCGTGGCGATGGCCACTCGGGCGGCTCGGTCGAACTCTCGGATGTTGCCCTTCTGGAGATGCTCGGAGGTGGCGAGGGAGCGGAGCACGGAGAGCGAGGCCAAGACCTGCTGATCGACCGCGACCGACAACGCGCGAGCAGTCTCGACCAGGCCTTGGTCGGTCGCCTGTCGCGTATGTCTGTTGAACAGGACGAGCATCACGCCCGAGAAGGCGAGGATGGGGATCAGGATCCCGAGAAAGAGCAGGACAAGGTGCGATCGGATCCTCACAGGTCGGTTATCGGCATCAAAGGGCCACGATCGTAGCCATCTGAAGGCGCCGGAGAGCCCCCTCTCTACAACGAGATCACCGTGGACAGCTTCGGACCGCACGGGAATTGCTGGGCAGTGGTGCACGAGCCCGTGGGCACATTGCCCCGGCGCTGCGCCAGCCCGTCTCTCGACCACGCGGTCGACGCCACCCTGGCCCTGCTGGAGCCGTGGCGAGGGGATTGTCCCGTCACGGAGGTGTCAGGTGTCAGCACCACGACGCCGACATCTCGACACATTCCAGATCCCGGCTCGCCGTGTTGAGGCGCTTCAGGACCTCTCGAGGCTGGATTCTCCGGCCGGGACCGCTTCTGATCGCTCCGGAAGCCGTTATGACGCAATGGCACTCGACGTGCAACGCAAAGAAGACCTCAGGTCCTCATCCATCGACTCGACCACAGGCTGCGCACAACCGCCAAGGAGGGTTGCTCAACATGATCTACCGCCGGAACATGAGCCACACGAAGCTGGATGACCAGAGAGGCTTCACGCTCATCGAGCTGATGATCGTGGTGGCCATCATCGGTATTCTGGCAGCCATCGCCATTCCGCTGTACGCCAACGTCCAGACCCGCGCCCGCGTGGCCAAGGCCCAGGCCGATACCCGGACCCTGGCCTCCTCGGTCAGCATCTTCGCGGCCCACATAGGCGCACTGCCAGCCGCGCTGACGGACCTGACCCAGCAGACCACGAACGGCCTGGGCCAGCTGGCCGGCCCGTTCATGGCCAGGGTCCCGACGCCACCGCCGGGGGGCTCGCCGGTGTGGACCGGCGCCTACACGTACACGTCGAGTAGCACCGGCACGTTCACCATCACCGCCAGCGGCGACAACACCACCATCACCGTTCCGTAAGCCGTCTGGAGTCTTCGGGATCCAGGGACGCCGGCCGCTTGAGGGTCGGCGTTCCTGCTTTTTTCCGAGGCCCGGCTCCGACGTCATGGCATACTCTTCACCCGACCAGCGGGCGTACTCAGACGCCCAGGAGGATCGCTCGGCATGATCTACCGCCGGAACATGAGCCACGCGAAGCTGGATGATCAGAAAGGCTTCACGCTCATCGAGCTGATGATCGTGGTCGCCATCATCGGGATTCTGGCCGCCATCGCCATTCCGCTGTACGCCAACGTCCAGACCCGCGCCCGCGTGGCCAAGGCGCAGGCCGATACCCGGACCCTGGCCTCCTCGGTCAGCATCTTTGCGGCCCACGTAGGCGCACTGCCAGCCGCGCTGACGGACCTGACCCAGCAGACCACGAACGGCCTTGGCCAGGTTGCTGGCCCGTTCATGGCCAACGTCCCGACGCCGCCGCCGGGGGGCGCGCCGGCGTGGACCGGCGCCTACACGTACACGTCGAGCAGCACCGGCACGTTTTCCATCACCGCCAGCGGTGACGGCACCACCATCACCGTCCCGTAAGCCGTCTGGAGTCTTCGGGATC
>DASYTI010000091.1 GCA_036002485.1 Candidatus Methylomirabilota bacterium
TCGCATCGCGCCCCGAGATCCCCGCCGTCCGCGCCGGGCGCCTCCACCTCGTGGACGGCAAGCTGGCCACCTGGTACGGCCCGAGGATCAAAGAGGCGCTCACCGTCCTGCCTCGTCTCATTGGCGACGAGTCGACCGCCTGACCTGCTATACTGGACGCCTCGTCGTAAAAGGAGACGCGGGGATGCGCGTCTCTGCTGGCTTCACGAGCGGATCATGCGGAGCGCCGGTGAGCAGCCGCGCTCTCGAAGGAGATGGTTTCGTGCGCCGGACCCCGGCCAAGTCGTTCAAGTGCGAGGTCGTATCCGAGACGGTGTCAATCACGCTCCGCCGCAGCACCGTCATCGGCGGGAGCGGCAAGCTCTTCGTGCAGTGCAGCGAGCTGGACTGTCAGTACGTGGGGGCGAACGAGCCGCCTTGCCCCCTCACCCTCGACCTCTTCGCGGCCGAGATCCAGGAGCGAATGGAGCAGCGCCGGGACGAGTGATCTCTCCTCGTCAGGTTGGGAGGCCCCGAGTCGATCAGCGGCGCGGCGAGGGCTGGACTAGTCGGATCAGGGATTCTGCGGACTCGGTCGGCTGATGATCTCGGTCTCGTCCCCTTCGAGCCCCACGAAGAAGAACGCCGAACCGTCCCGGTCGGCGCGCCAGACAATGGCATCCACGTCGAGAGAGCGGCCGTTGGGTGGGTGGAAGTGGAGCTTGGCCGTCTTGCCGACTTCCAGGGGCTCATCGACCCGCACCTTGGTGCCCATGGGGCTGAGGTTCACGGTCTCGAGCTCCAGCGAGCGATTCTCCAGCTCCAAGATCACGGGCCATGTCACCTTGGCCCTGGGGTAGCGCCTGAGATCTGCCCGCCGGTCGCTCATGGCCATGGGCGATTGTCTCATTGGCCCACGGCTCCTGACAAGGCCCTTTGCAATTCTCGCCCGCGGCTTCCTCTCATGCCCATTCGATGCGATTCCGGCTCACGGCGATTCGATGCAGAAGAGATAGAAGAGAGGTCGGTTGATGGTGCCGGGCTGCCGGTCGAGGTCGCTGACGCAGCGAGCGCGGCTCGGAGGATTGTCCCCACGCACGGGTGGGTTCGTGCTCGATGCGCAGGCAGCCATGGCGAGACCGAGCAGCCCCGCGCCCAGCCATCGTCCGATGCTCCGCATCCGACCGCCGCCCTCCTCGCTGACGTCTTGGCTGCCGCCCAAGGGTAGCACGTGCTTGGGACAGGTCACGCCCTCGTGTGTGACAATCCGTGAGACCGCCCCATGGCCCAGCCCGTGACCCCGTCCGCCGCCGCCACTCTCGTTCTCCTGCGCGATCGTCCGCCCTCCGCCGTCGAGACCCTCTTGCTCCAGCGTCACGCCAAGAGCAAGTTCGCCGCCGGAGACTATGTCTTCGCCGGCGGAAAGGTCGAGGCCGACGACATGCCGGCGGACGGTGAAAGCTTCTGCCGAGGGCTCACCGCCGCTACGGCGGCCGCGCGCCTGGGCGGTGGTCTCTCACCGCGCGAAGCCCTCTCCTACTGGGTCGGCGCCATCCGGGAAGCCTTCGAGGAGGTGGGCGTCCTCCTCGCCTATGGACCGGACGGCGAGCTCCTCCGGATCACCGCGGACCGCCGCGCGCGCTATGCCGCCTACCGGGCCGCCACGCAAAAGGCCAACCCCGCCTTCTTCGACATGCTGAGAGCGGAGCGGTTGATCCTGGCCACCGACCGCGTGGCGTATTTCGCTCACTGGATCACGCCCGAAGAGCAACCCATCCGCTTCGACACACGCTTCTTCGCCGCTCAGATGCCGCCGGGGCAGGAGCCCGCCGTCGATGGTTACGAGATCGTCGAGCTCAAGTGGCTGACCCCGGCCGAGGCCTTCGAGGCTCTCAAGCGAAAAGAAATTGGCCTCCGCACTCCCACCATCAAGAATCTCGAGCTGGTCCAGCAGGGCGGGGCGCCCGCCGACCGCGTGCTGGCCCAGCTGGGCGGGCGGGAGGTGCCGACCATCCGCCCGCGTATTCTCCAGGTGAATGGCAAGCCGGTGCCGGTGCTGCCGGGCGATCCCCGCTGGTATTGATGTGAGGGAGCTGATCTTCGCGCTCGAGTTCAGGGGACGGGCGGGGGCGGTGCCCGGCAAGGAGGGAAAGCGGCGGTCGAGAAGCGTGGCGTCGAGCCAGGCCCTCTCGTGCGTGATGACGGCGGCCGGCGTGGAAAGCCGAGTCGAGCAGCGGACGGGTGACGAGGCCGTGCTCGAGGCTGAAGTGACCATCGTGGACGAGGGCACGTTCACGGAGACGGGTACCATCCGCTACGGACGAGCGGGCGGCATCACCTTTGCCACGCTGGGGCAGGGCGTCGTGCTCCCGAGTGACACGCCCGGGGTCCGCCGCGGGGCCGTGACGTGGAAGGTGACGGGCGGCGACGGAGCCTTCGCGGGCGCGCACGGCATCGTCACGTCCAACTTCGCCGTCAGCCCCGAGGGCGAAGTCGTCGATAATCACTACGCCCGCATCTACCTCCCAGGCGGCTGAAAAAGGCCCATCTGCTTCGTTGGCGCGGGCGGCGGCACCCGCTCAACGTACAGAGAGTACGCCTCGGGGTGCCGCCGCCCGCGCCGCCTCGCATCTGGACCTTTTTGAGCCGCCTGCCAGCTTAGTTCCTCGCTAGGAGGCGCCGAGGCCGGGCTTGGGGGCGTTCACGAGGACGCCCATGTTGCCGTAGGGATGCTTGTTCTCCAGCATGAGCTGGTGGCACTCGGGAATGTCGTCGAAGGCGTACGTCTGCGACAGACATGGGTCGACCTGGCCGGCCGCCACCAGCTTTGTCACCGCCGCGGCCTGCTCGTCGTTGGAGAGATGGCTGCCCTGGAAACGCTTCTGGCGCATCCAGTGATAGCGAAGATCGAGGGTGACGTTGTAACCCGTGGTGCCCGCGCAGATGACGATCATGCCGCCGGTCGCGCACACGAATTCCGAGGTGGGGAGCGTAGACTCACCGGGATGCTCGAAGACGATGCGGGGATTGGTCTTCTCCCCGAGGGCGTCCCAGACGGCCTTGCCGAAGGCGCGGGCGCCCTTGGCCCAGTTGCCGTAGGCCTTGCCGTCCTTGGTATCGGGCATGGGCCCCCAGTGGTCGAACTGGGTGCGATTGATGACGCCCGCGGCGCCATGCTCGGTGCAGAACTTGCGCTTGGCCTCGTCCGAGACGACGGCGACGGCGCGGCCGCCCTGAGCGCGCGTGATCTCGAGGGCCATGCTGCCAAGCCCGCCCGTGGCTCCCCAGACGAGCACCACATCGCCGCGCTCGACGGTATGGGGAGCCCAGCCCATGAGCATCCGGTAGGCGGTTGACCCGCACAGGAGGAAGCAGCCGGCCGCCTCCCAGGTGAGCCGCCTGGGCTTGGGCACGCACTGATGCGCCTGGGCGCGGGCAAACTGGCAGTAGCTGCCGTAATTGGTCTGGTAGCCCCAGATCCGCGTGCTCTCGGCGAGCATGGGATCCTTGCCGGAGAGCACCCAGGGGTCATCGGGCCGCCACCAGCCGCTGTGAATGATGACCTCGTCGCCGACCTTGACGTTCTTGACGTCTTTGCCGACTGCCCACACGATGCCCGAGCAATCGCTGCCGCCGGCGTGGAAGTCTTCGGGCTCGCCCAGCTTCTGGCGCTCGGCGATGACGTCGAGGGGCTGGCCGAGGGCAGCCCAGACATTGTTGTAGTTGATGCCGGAGGCCATCACGTAGATCAGCACCTCGTCGGGCCCGATGGTCGGCGTGGGAATGATTTCCCGCTTCCACGCATCCCGCGGCTGACCGAAACGGTTCTGCCTGACGAGATACGCGTGCATCCGCGCCGGCACCTCGCCGAGCGGCGGCTTCTCGCCGATGTCGTAGAGATCTGCCATGTCCCCTCCGGTTCGGGGCTACTTGCCTTGGAAGTCGGCGCGCTTGCGCTCCGCGGCGGCCCTCATGCCCGCCTTGCGGTCATCAGAGAGCAGCGGGCCTGCCGCCTGGTCGGCTTCCCAGGCGAGCCAGGCATCGCGCTCGCGCCAGTAGGTTCCATCGATGGCCTGCTTGGCCGCCTGCACGGCGAGCGGACCGTTCGCGGCGATCTCCGCCGCCAGCTCAGCGGCCCGCGCCTGGATCTCGCCCGCCGGGTACACGTGATTCACGAATCCGATCCGTAGCGCCTCGGCGGCGTCGAAGCGCCGGGCGGAGTAGATCAGCTCCTTGGCCATGCCGATCCCGATGGTGCGTGGCAAGCGCTGGGTGCCGCCCATGTCCGGGATGATACCGAGCTGGACCTCGGGAATGGAAAAGACCGTGCCCTCGGCGGCGATGCGGATATCGCAGCAGAGGGCCAGCTCCATGCCCGCGCCCATGCAGACACGCTGGATGGCCGCGATGACGGGGACGCGCACGCGCTCGAGGCGCGTGAAGCATTCCTGCAGATGCGCGAGATGATGCCGGATCTGCGGAAGAGCGGCGCCGGCAGAGCCTTCAAGCATGGCCCCGAGGGTCGAGCCCGCCTTGACGTCGAGACCCGAGCAGAAGGCCCCGCCCGCGCCCTGGAGGATGACGACGCGCACGCCCGGGGCGCTGTCCACGGCATCGGCAGCCTCGCGAATCCCTTCCCAGACCTCGAGGTCGAGGGCGTTCAGCCGCTCCGGCTTGTTCAGCGTGATGGTGGCCACGGGCGCCTTGATCTCGACCTGCACCTTGCTCGTCATCCATTGCTCTCCAGTTGCTTCTCCCGACGCATCCCTCTCCCCTCGAGGGGAGAGGGCAGGGTGAGGGGTGCCGAGCCATGTCGCCGAGCCCGCAGTTCGAGCTGAGGCGCTCGTCTCGAGCGGCGAGGCGAGGGCTTAACCATTGAACTGCTTCACCAGCGCGGGCAGGCGCGGATCGCCGAGATTGGGCTGGTAGGGCTGATAGAGCGAGGTGCGGTCGAGCAGCCCCTGGTAGCGCTCCATGATCTTGTCGTGCAGCTTGTCATAGGTCGCCGTCACCGCGTAGGTGTCGAGCATCTCGTCCGTGATGAGCTCGGCCATGCCCTTCCAGTCGCCTTCCACGCTCTTCTTGTGGAGCTGGGCCGACAGCCCGCCCCAGCCGTGGACGTCGAGCACGGGCTGGTAGGTTCGGGTCGAGGCGTAGAAGGAGATCTGCTGCTTGACCATCAATTCCTGGTCGCGCCGCTCCTTCTCGGTGTCGCCCACGATGACGAAGCTGGCCGTCGCGTACGTGAAGTCCTTGCGCGAGCGACCCGACTTCTTCAGCCCCGCTTCGACGCTCGGGTGCACGACCTCCCGAAGATACTTCGGGCTGTTGAAGGGATGCACGTGCATCCCGTCGCAGAACTCCCCGGCCACCCCGCACATGTAAGTGTTCACGGCGGCGATGTAAATGGGCACGTTCGGGCGGTCGATGGGGCCCGGATTGAAGAACGGCGTCATGACGTCGAAGGTGTAGAACTGCCCCTTGAAGTTGAGCTTGGTGCCGTTCTGCCAGCAGTCCCAGATGGCGCGGACGGCGCGGACGGCCTCGGCCATCTTGGGCCCGGGCGACTCGAACTTGACCGAGAAGCGCCGCTCGTTGTGCGCCTTGACCTGGGTGCCCAGCCCCAGCATGAAGCGCCCGCCCGAGGCCTTCTGCAGATCCCAGGCGATCATGGCCGTGATCATGGGACTGCGCGAGAAGACCGTGGCGATGTTCGTGCCGAGCTTGACGCTCTCGGTGACGGAGGCGGCCACGGCCAGGGGCAGAAACGGGTCGTGCTGGGTCTCCGCGGACCAGAGGCAGTCATAGCCCATGGCCTCGACCTTGCGGGCATAGTCGGGGAGCGTCTTGAGGTCGTGGCTGAGCATGCCGATATCGAGCTTCACGGGCGATCTCCTTGTCCCAGCCCTGAGTAGGGGGTGCCCGGGAAGCATACGCGAGGCGCATGGCTGCTTCAACAGATCGCCCTGCGGAGCGGAAAGGGCGGACGAACGGCAGGCGACAGTTCTTTGCCGCGGGAGAGCTAGCCGGAGACCTCCTTGTACGTGCCGGACTCGATGGTCCAGGTCTGGGGCACCTGGCCGCCGCCCGTGCGGGCGTAGTTGCAGTTGTAATAGATGGCGGCGTTGCCGCCCGCATTGGTGTCGATGGTCGTGGCAGAAACGTCCCGGACATTCTGGCTGATGACCGCCCCATCTATGCGTCCGGTTCCTGTGCCCGTATAGGTGAGATCGTTCAAGATGTAGATCAAGCCGCGCATCTGGAAGTTCCCGTCGATCACGAGGGATCCCGCGACGATGATCCAGCCGCTGAAGATTCCGCTGGGGTCGGCGGGAGCGTTGCCGCGGATGCCCACCGACGCGAAGTCGCTCGTTGGCGTGGTGCTCGGCCCGGCGGCGTCGATGTTCTGCCCGCTGATCGTATCCACGTAGATGATGCCGTTTGGAAGCCGGTTGCTCGGGTTGAAATCCACCGAGCCTTGGTAGTAGGTCCCTTGGGCCTTGGCAAAGGTCTTCAGCGCGCTGAGCTCCGCTTGGGAGTAGGTATAGGGATCGAACGCCGTGTTGGGAAGATTCTGAAACATGTCGCCCGTCTGGTTCGCGGCATTGTTGCCGTCGGCGCCGTAGATCGTTGCCGACCCGCCCGTGACCGTCGCGCCCAGGCTCCAGGTGCCCGCCTTGTTGCCGCAGCTCGTGTCGGCCCGGGAGTCGACGATGGAGTTCCCGCTGGCGGAGATCTCGCCGCGCACGACCAATCCGGCCGGGGGATCAAGGAATCGGATCTTGTAGACGGTCGCGATGATCTTTTGCTTGGCCTTCGGAGCCGAGCCTGCATTGGTCGGCGCCCAGCCGGTCGCCACGATATTGCGCTCGTTCGCGGCCGCCCCATTGGTGACGGAGATGGTGAAAACGCCCACCTGAAGACCGTTCAGGACCACGGGGATTGCCGTGGCGCCATTGTAGGGTGCCGCGGGCGTGATCAGCGGGCTCGGGATGCCATTCGCACTGGCCGGATTGTTGAGCGCCCAGATGGCCCGCTCGACCGCGCTCTCGGCGACGGCGCGGGCCTGAGCGACCTGCAGCTGATTGTTCGCCAGCAGGGGCTCCGAGGCCGCCATCATCGAGAACGCGATGATGAGCGCAGAGAGGATTAGCATGGTCAGCAAGGCCATGGGCAGCGCGACCCCGCGCTGGCACCGCGTGAGAATCAAGAGACGATGGAAACGCATGCCGTCCTCCTCTCCCTCGGGACCTCCGGGAGGTTCGTTGAAGGCTGGATCATTCGAGACGTTCCATAGCAAGATCAGTTCCCGGCCCACCCTGATGGGCCTGAGATCATCGGTTCAGTCGGGTGGGCTCTTCAGCGGCGCGGCAATGCTCTTCTGTTTCATGCACTTCTGGACGTCGATGACGAGGGCGAGTTGGGAGCCAGCCGTCGAGAATCACGGGATTCCAAATCGCAGAATGCGATGCTCGAGTCACGCGACGGACACCCGGATGTCAAGCGTCAAGCGGCTGTCACCTGCGCGGAACCACCCCGTGACCAGGAACTGGGCGCCACGGACCGGAGCGTGACCGGAACTTGGGCGTGAGGAACATCTCGGGTCCGGCCCGGACCGCGGCCGTCTGACTTAGCGAGGCTGGGGAAAGTCGTCGCGCACGGCGATGCTGTTGCCGGGATCCAAGTCGAGCTGCTTCTCTTCGCCCGGCTTGAGCTCAACGCGGAGCCGCCAGATCGGCTGGCCCGCGACGCGGTTCGTCAGCATGTAGGGCCCGGGTCGAACGTCGGGGAACTTGAAGTCCCCGTTCTCGTCCGTCCGGAGATTGTAGCGCTCTTCCTTGGTCGGGCTGTCCGGCTGGCCCACCAGAAACAGCTGGAGCCGCCGCATCGTCTCCGGCGTGGCGCCCTTCTCCGCGAAGAGCGCGCGGCCCACCAGCACGGCATTACCCAGTTGGCGCTCGCGCTCGACTGACCGGCTCGGCTCCGAGGGGATATCTGGCAGGGCCCCGGCACGGGCGAGCCACCCTCGCGACTCGACGCCTTCCCGCGAGCCGGGAGGGGCACTGACCATCACCCACTGGAACTCGCGAATCGCGGCCGCGCGGTCCGTGTACGAGAGCGCGACTCCGAGTCCGTAGCGGAGGGGCACGCTCTCCGGCGCGCGCTCGAGCGCCTCGCGAAAGAGGCCCACGGCCTCGGCGAAGCGGCCGGCCTCCAGAGCGGCGCCGGCACGCGAGGCTGGATCCGCTTCGACGCGAGCGGACGGCGTGGGCGCCTGCGCCTTGCAGCCAGGGCCGGCCAGCACGAGGAATCCCAGTAGGGCGAGGCTGCGCGGGTGCACGTTAGCCTGAGATTTCCTTGTCGGTCCCCGACTCTACGTGTTCCGGAGACGGACCAGCATCTCGATGGTGGCCTGCTGGTTCGAGTCCGAATAGCTGGCCACGGACTCCTCGGTGCCGGTCACGAGCTGAAGGCGGACCAGCCTGACGCTTGCCGCGGCGGCGGTCGTGGTGCCGGTATTAGTGGAGCCGTCATAGGCCGAAAAGTATGTCAGGGTGAATGTGCGGACGCCGCCGATGAGCGGCGTGGTGACGCCGCCCGCGGTTCGGTTGATCACGGCGCCGGCAAGCTGGTACTGGATCGTGATGCCGTTTTCGTCCACGAATGTCATGTTGGTGGCGCTCGGGATAGCGGTCACGGACTGGGCCGAGCGCAGCTCGCGGACCATCAGCTCGAGGGCGACGCGCCCGTTCTGCTGCGCCTCGACCCGGCGGGAGCCTATGAGGTAGCTCTGCTGGCCCTGCATCTGCACAGTCACCAGACCGGCCAGCATAAGGCCCAGGATGGCGATGACGACGAGAAGCTCGGCCAGGGTGAAGCCGCGCTGCTCACGGGCGAGCTGAAGCATGGCCTTCATCGCTGCGCCATCAGCATGGACACCATGGCGCTCTTCGTGGTGCCGACAGCCGCGAGACCGGTGGCGGTCGAGGGCCGGTAGCTCACGGCGACCGTGACCTGGCGAAGACCAGGGTCCACGATGCCGCCGCATCCCGCGCCCACGCCGCAGTCGGCGATGCGGACCGTCCGCGCATAGCCGCTGTATGGCGCCGCCATCGGGCTTTCGTCAGGGAAGGTGGTCGCGCCTCCGGAGGTCGGGGCCACGGAGGTCGATGCCGAGACTCCGAGAGTGTCGGCAGCAGGTGCGGCTACCCATTGCGCATTGCGGACCTGTTCGAGCCTCTGATTGGCGAGAAAGGTGGCGGTGGAGAGCTGCTGGCCCTCCTGGATGCCATAACTCGCGGTCGGAACCGCGGACAGGAGGCCGACGAGGCCGATCCCGATGATGACGCAGGCGACCAGGATCTCCGCCAGCGACATCCCCCGCTGGTCCGCGACGAAGAATCGGAGCACGCGACGCATCTATGGGCTCGTCACCCGGCCAGTCAGGGCAATCGAGATCGTCATCGTCGTGCCGGTGGTCGAGTTGGTCATGGTGTAGATGGTCGCGGCGCCGGCCGCACCGAGGTAATTGAAGGTCACGCTATTGAGCGGTCCGATTGTGAATCCCTGCGGCAGGTTGATATTGCCGGTGACATCGGTGCCCGCCCCGGTCCAGGCGGCGCCAGCGCAGTTGCCCAGCAGGAGGACCATCTGGCCATTGTTGGGCAGGGTGACGCAGACCGTATCGTTCTGCCTTATGGCGAGCTCGCGGGCCTGATTGAAGAGCGTCATGACCTGCTGGACATCTGCACGCGCCGCGGCGGCCTGATAGTAGCTGAGGAAGAACGGAACGGTCATGACGAACAGCACGCCGACCACGGCAATGAACACGATGAGCTCGGTCAGGCTGAAGCCGGCCTCCCGGCAGGGGCCCCGGCCTGCCGTCTGATCCCCGCGCTGAGCCGCTCGAATCATGTCATGCCTCCGTAGAGTGTCCGCTGGGCGAGCACACCAGCCTGTTCCGATCCCAGACAGAGCAGGATCAGTGCCACCTCAGGCATGGAATTCAGAGCTACCTTGACCGGATCAGAGCGAGACGGGTGTTGGCTAGAGAAAACGTGTTTACGATTAGATACTTTGTGGCGGTATAGAGGAATGCGAGGGGCGCTAAGATCCGCCCAATTTCAGGGCGGCCTTGATTGACCCGAAGGGCCTTGCGGTCGTTTGCGACTCATGAGGTGCGTCACCCCACGAACTCGTGTCATCACGAACAACACCCCGCCCCTGACGGTCCATGGGGCGATCGAGCCCGGCCACGCGTCTCTTCGAGGAACATCTCGCGGAGCTTGGCCTTCTGGACCTTGTCGCCATGGGGGCCTGGGGTGCGGGGGACGTCGGCGACGATGCGGACGTGGCGGGGAACTTTGAACGAGGCGATCTTGCCCTTGCAGTGGGCGATGATGTCGGCCTCGGTGAGGGATTCGCCCTCGCGAGGGATCACAAAGGCTACGGGCGCCTCGTTGAGCTTCGGGTCGGGCACGCCGATCACGAAGGCCTGCGACACCTGGGGGTGCGTCATGATGAAGCCCTCGATCTCCGCCGGGGCCACCATGAAGTGGCTGATCCTCAGGGCCTCTCGCAGCCGTCCCTTGAAGATGGTGCGCCCCTCGGCGTCACGCACGGCGAGATCGCCCGTCTTGAACCAGCCGTCTGGCGAGAAGGCCCTGGCCGTCTCCTCCGGCTTCTTGTAGTAGCCCCGCGTGACGAGCGGCCCGCGGAACCACAGCTCGCCCTCCTGTCCCACGGGCATGTCCTCACCCGTCTCAGGATCGACGACACGCACCTCGATGCCCTCGGCCGGCCACACGCCGGGGATCGCCCGCGACGCCTCGCTCTCGTCGAGGTAGTGGAGCATGCACAAGGCATTGAGCTCCGTCATGCCATAGGGCTGATAGGCCTGAGGGACGCCGAGGGTGTGGACGATGTCCTCGAAGAGTCCATCGCGGCCGCCCCCCGTCATGCCGAAGCCGCCCGTGCGAAGCGTCGAACGCTTGCCGCGAGCCAGGTCCGGATGGTCCAGCACCGCGATGGCCATGGCGTCCACCGCGTTCCAGATCGTGATTCCTTCGCGCTCGATGAGGTGCAGGGCCACCGCGGGGTCGAACGTCTCCATGAGCACGAGGCAGCCGCCGTGGGCGAAGGTGGAGAGCGGGATGCAGAGCCCGCCCCAGGTCCCCGTCAGCGGCAGGGCGTGTAGGACGCGGTCGGTCTCCGTGACGCCGAGCACCTTGCCCGCGTACCAGCCGTGGGGGACGGCGTTCCGGTGGCTGATCAGGGCGCCCTTCGGGAACGAGGTGGTGCCAGACGTGTAGAGGATTATCCACGGATCGTCCGGTTCCGCCGCCTTGGCGACGTCATCGATTCGCCATGACCCTCCCTCGGCCTCGGCCGCCTCGCTGAGATCGTGAAGCCCGAGGCAGCCGGGATGAGGATCTTCGCAGTCCACAATGATCCGCTTGAGGTTCGGAAAGTTCTCCGCCTCGAGGTCGCCGGGCTCGGCCTCGTGGAGACCGGGGATGACCCTTTCCAGGGTCTCGAGGTAGTCGACGGGACCCAGATGATCGGTCAGGATGAGGGTGGTGGCTTCCGACTGATCGAGGATGTACCCGAGCTCGTGCGCCTTGTAGCGCGTGTTGAGCGAGACCACCACGGCGCCGAGCATGGCGCACGCGTACTGGATGAAGAACCACTCCGGGCGATTGGGGAGCCAGAGGGCGACCGTGTGGCCCCTTTCCACTCCGGCGGCGAAGAGGGCGCGGGCGCACCGGTTGACGCGCTGGTAGAACTCGGCATACGTGATGCGCCGGTCGGCGGCCACAATGGCTTCCCGCTCCGGGAAGCGCTCGGCCACCGCGGCCAGCATGCCGCCCGCCGTCGAGTCGAGGAATGGGTTGGGCCCGAAATCTCGCGGCATGGGCCACATCCTATCACTCGACTTTCCGGCGAGTCAGATCACCCCGTCGGCTTTGAGTCTCTCGATCTCGGCGTCGGAAAGGCCGAGCTCGCCCGCGTAAACCTCGCGGTTGTGGGCGCCCAGCGGGGGGCCGACCCAGCGGATGGTGCCCGGCGTGTCGGAGAGGCGCGGAGTGGGCGCGCTCATCGTCGCCGTGCCCAGCTCGGGGTCCGGCAGGTCCACGAAGGTGTGGCGGGCCTTGAAGTGCGGGTCCTCCATGATGTCGGCGATGTCGTAGACGGGGGCCGCGGTCAGCCCCTCCGTCTCGAAGAGCCGGACGATCTCTTCGCGCGAGCGCTGGCCAATCGCCTCCGCGATGGCCTGGTCGACCGCCTCGCCATTGGCGATGCGCGCGTCGTTCGTCGCGAAGCGCGGGTCGGCGAGCAGGCCCCCGATGCCGAGGGCCTTGAACATGGCGTCCGCCGAAGCCGGCGTGGAGGCCGAGAGGGCCACCCACTTGCCGTCGTTGGTCCGGTACGTTCCGCGCGGGCTCGCGTTGTGCGAGCGGTTGCCGATGCGCTCGCGCACGATGCCGTGGGCCCGGTACTCGATGGGATTGGGGCCGAGGATGGAGAGGAGCGGCTCGTAGAGCGGCACGTCGATCACCTGGCCGCGGCCGGAGACGCGGTCGCGATGGCGGAGCGCGGCGAGCACTGCCACCGCACCCGCCTGAGCGGCGACCATGTCGGCCATGGGGAATGAAGGCAGCGTGGGAGACTCCGCGGGACCGGTGGTGGCCGCGAAGCCCGACATGGCCTCGACCATGGTGCCGAAGCCCGGACGATCGCGGTACGGTCCGTCCTGGCCCCAGCCCGAGACGCGCACCATCACGAGCCGAGGGTTCTCCTTGGAGAGCGCTTCCCAGCCGAGACCCCACGTCTCGAAAGTCCCCGGCACGTAGTTCTCGATGAGCACATCGGCGTTCCTCGCCAGCCTTTTCAGGAGCGCCTGCCCCTCCGCCTTGGTCAGGTTCAGGGTGATCGAGCGCTTGCCCCGCGCATAGACCTTCCACCAGAGCTCGCCGAGCGACTTGGACCAGGTGCGGAGGGGATCGCCCGCCTTGGGGTTCTCGATCTTGACGACGTCGGCACCGAGATCGGCCAGCATGGTCGCCAGCACGCCGCCCGCGATCAGCCGCGAGCAGTCGACCACGCGGAGGTCGCCGAGCGCGCCGGGGGCCGCGCTCATGACCGGGTCTGGCCCTTGCGCGCCTCGTCCTTGAAGTGCCGATCGAGGGCGTCGATCAAGAGGCCGAGCGCTTCCTTTTCGGTGCGACCGGTGACGGTGACGGTGGGGTAGGCCACGGCGGTGGCGCGATAGAGGCCGCCTTCTTCCTCGATCAGATCCACTTCAAATCGCATGGCGTCAGCGACGCTAGCAGCCCGACGCACCTCCGTCAAGGCGCGCGTCGCCGCCGCTCGAGGGAGCGCTCCAGATTGGCCCGGGCCGGAGCTTCGAGGGAGGCGAACTCCGGGGTGAGGAAGATACGCGGCCGTTCCAGGAACACGCCGAGAATCCGGGCGCGGCCCGTTCTCCAATCGCTCTCGCTCACGAACTCGTACTCCTGGCGGACCTGGCTCTCGTAGCGATCGAACTCGGCCGGTGAGCCGCCCAGGATGGAGAGATCCGCGTCGACGACGTACCGGGCATCGGGAGCCTCCGGCGGGCTCGCGTGGCACGTGGCCATGATGAGGGCGGTGACGTGCTCGCCCACCTCGGGTCTCACCCCGCCCTCGCCGAGGATGCGCTTCGCATAGCCCGCGCTCCGCTCCTCGTTGTCCTTGGCGCGCGGATCGTAGACGAGATCGTGGAGCCACAGCGCGAGCTCCGCGGCATCCGCCTCGCGCACGCGGCTCCTCACGCCGTCGAAGAGGCTCAGCACGCGGGCGATGTGCTCGAGCGTGTGGTAGTGACGATGAGGCTCGGAGTACGCGCGCTGGATCTCCCCGTGAGCGGGCTCGGGATCCGAGCGCGCCCCCAGCCTGCGCCAGAGCGCGCCCCATGCTTGGAGGGAGACTCGATCCATTTGTCGGCCGAGCTTACCAGAGGGGCTCCGGCGCCGCTTGACTTGCCTCGGGTCGGCACCTAGACTCCCGTGCCAGATGAAACGCCACGCGCTGTCGCTCGCCCTCGCGGCGCTCTGCGCGCTCATGGGCTGCGTTCGCCCGGTGGACGAGCAGCTCCGCCAGGCCACCCTCGGCGGCAAGCCGGACGAGGTGAAGCAGCTGCTTGGGCAGGGCGCGGATCCCGGCTATCAGTACGCCGGGTGGACCGTCCTCATGTACGCGGCCCGCGACGGCCAGCTCGAGATCGTGCGGACCTTGCTGGATCGCGGGGCCAAGGTGGACGCGGTGGCGCCCCGGGGGATCACCTCGCTCATGGTCGCCGCCCAGCGCGGTCAGGTCGAGATCGTGAAGCTGCTGCTGGCCAAGCGCGCCTTCATCAACGCCAGGAACGACAATGACAACACGGCCCTGATGTACGCGGCCGAGTTCGGCCATTTCGACGTGGTCAAGGTCCTGGTGGACGCCGGCGCGGACCTGAACGTGCGCGACGGCGACCGCGAGACCGCCCTGGGCATCGCGCGGCGGCGCGGCCATCTCGACATCGTGCGCCTGCTCACCGACAAGCGCGCCTGGGAGTAATCTGGGAGCCATACTTTCAACCTAGTGTCGTTTTCTTACGATCCCAGCGGAGCTGAAGCCGTCGAGGAGCGACAAAGACGCTGGAGTCTAGGCCGTGGGTGTATCGCTTCTGGCACACGCTACGGATGAACATCGTGTAGTACCCTGGTTGCCACGTCGAGGTAGGGATTGACGGGCTGGCTTGCCATTCCTGCCTCTACAAGCAACTCACGCACACTCCGGCCGGCACTCCACCGGGATATACATTCTCGTGTCGCTTCTCTTTCTCGCGCTGGGCGGCTGCTTTGCTGGCGCGTGAAATGAAGACCACGCCTGGAAATGCATTAGCATTGGCGCCGCCCTGCCGATGATTGTCTCTTCTCTGGCCCTTCCTCATAGGACGAGGTGAAGTCGATGAAGGTCACGATGCTGTTGGCAGACGCTGCCCAGGCCGTCAATGGGAAGCTCTATATTCTCGGGGGTGGATGGTCGGTTGCCGGCCCTGATCCGACTCCCATGGCGATCGCCCTCAAGATCGAGGTGCCCTGGGACCAAGCGAACAGGCTTCACGAGTTCACGCTTGAGCTCCTGAACGCGGATGGTCAGCCCGTTCGGGTGCCGACGCCGGATGGCGATCGCCCGATCGAGCTTCGCGGGAATTTCGAGGTAGGACGTCCCGCGGGTTTAATAGCTGGGACTCCTCTGGACACTACCCTTGCCATCAACATTGGGCCGCTGCCGATCCCTTCCGGCGGACGGTACGTGTGGCGCCTGTCGATTGATGGGCGGGCCGATGAAAATTGGGAGATCGCGTTCTCGACGAGGACCGGACAACCAGACCGGCACCCCTAGCCTACGATCTTCTTTTCCCGTAGCCCCTTGATGTCCGCGGCCGTCATCCCGAGCTCGCGCAGGACGGCCTCCGTGTGCTCGCCCGCGTACGGGGCGGGCGTGCGGACGGTGCCCGGCGTGCCCGAGAGCTTGATGGGGATGCCGAACTCCTTGATGGTGCCCAGGGTCGGGTGCTTCATCTCGACGATCATGTCGCGCGCCTGCACCTGAGGGTCCTGCACCATCTCCTCGGGGTCGTAGACCTTGCCCACGCAGACGTCGGCCTTGACGAGCAGGTCGAACCACTCGTCACGGTTCTTGGTCCTGATCAAGGCCTCGATCTCCTCCCGCGCCTTGACCTCCTCGGGATTGGCCGCGCGCACGAACTGATCGTGCTTGCGCGCGAACCGGACGAAGTCGGGGCGGCCGATGGCCTTGCAGAAGTTCTCCCAAAGCCAGGGCTCCGTGCAGCCGATGGTCAGGAGCTTGCCATCCTTGGTGTCGTAGATCGCGTAGTAGGGGTAGGAGCCGCCCAGGAAGCCCTCGCCCCGCTTGGGGGCCAGGCCGTCGCTGAAGTAGAAGCGCATGTTGGGCGTGGCGGCAAGCAGCGCGATCGTGGTGTCGAGGTAAGAGACGTCCACGTACTGGCCCTTGCCCGTGCGCTCGCGGGCGAAGAGCGCGAACATGACGCCGAGGGCGCCGTGCATGCTGGCGCCCGCATAGTCGGCCACGAGATTGAGGGGGATGACGGGCTTCCGGTCGGGCTCGCCGATGAGGGTGAGCACGCCGGCCAGCGACAGATAGTTCATGTCGTGGGCAGGGTAGTCGCGATATGGGCCGTTCTGGCCGAAGCCCGAGAGCGAGCAGTACACGATGCGCGGGTTGAGAGCCCGGACGGTCTCGTAGTCCGCGCCAAGGCGCTTCATGACGCCGGGCCGGAAGCCCTCGATGATGACATCGGCCTGGGCCGCCAGCTTGGTGAAGATCGCCTGGCCCTCGGGCGCCTTCATGTTCAGCGCCATGGAGCGCTTGTTGCGGTTGACGTAGACGAAGGCCGCCCGCCGCTGCTCCTCGGGATCCTCCTGTGTGTCGCTGGGCGTGTCGATCTTGAGCACGTCCGCGCCCATGTCGGCCAGCATCATGCCGGGCATTTCCGCGGGAGGAACGCGCGCCAGCTCCAGCACCTTGATGCCGTCGAGAACTCCCATGCTGTTCCTCCTTGGATCGACCCCCTCACCCTGCCCTCTCCCCCACTGGGGGAGAGGGATCACTAAAGGACGAACTTTGCCTCTCTCCCAACAGGAGAGGGAAGTTCGAACCCCTCTCCCCTCAGGGGAGAGGGCAGGGTGAGGGGTGGTTAGCGATACGCGTCGGGCGCCTTGATGGCGGACGCCCAGAACACGGGGTCATGGCTCGGAAAGATGCGCCCGTTCATGAGGCGCGCCACCGTCTTGAGCCGCTTGATGGAGTGCATGGCCCGCGTCGGGTCCCAGACGACGCCGGGCGGGATCTCCTTGTCGATGGACTCCTGCCAGTAGCAGCAATCGCCGGCGAGGATCACGGGCCCCGTCTGGGGCAGCTCGATCAGGAGCGATTGATGCCCGGGCGTGTGCCCGTCGCTCCGGAGCGCGGTGACGCCGGGCACGATCTCCGTGTCGCCGTCGAGGAGCCGCCAGCGATAACCGGGCAGGTCGAAGTTCTTCTTGTAGTAATAACCCGAGAAGAATCCCGCCGGGTAACTGGCATACGCGTACTCATCCTGCTGAGCCACGAGCTCCGACTTCGCGAAGAGGAAGGTGCCGCCCGCGTGATCGAAATGCAGGTGTGAGAGCACCACCACATCGACATTCTCGGGCTCGATTCCGACCGAGTCGAGCCGGTTCACGAGCAGGTCGGCTTCCGTGAAGTCCGCCAGGGAGTCGTTTCTCAGGAGGCCGGGCACGGCGCGCGGCGAGAGGCCGGTGTCGAAGAGGATGGCGGTGTCCGAGGTCTTGATGAGGTAGCAGGCGATGGGGATGCGCACCCTCTCGGCCGAGCGCTCGCCGAAGAAAAGGCCGCTCTTCTCGAAGCCCATGAAGCCGTTCTGCAGCGCGTAGAGCGCCTGAACGGACATGACTATCGGGCGGCTTTGCGGGCAGCGCGGAGGCGCGCGGGCTTGCGCCTCGGCGCCGGCTCTTGCGGATCGTAGACCCAGATCTTGTGCGAGGCGACGAGGCCCATCGTGATGATGCGCCCCTCGAGATCCACGGAGATGGTGCCCGCATAGGGCGCCACCTCGGTGACGGTCAGCCGGCTGCCCGGGCGGATGCCGCTCTCCCAGAGGAAGCGCAGGAGCTGGCGATCCGCCTCCGCCTCCTCCGTGATGCGTTCGACCACGAAGGTCGAGCCGGCCGGGGCCTGGGAAAGGGGGATGGGGTTGTGCGCCTCGGGCTCCGGCATGCCCGGGATCGGATTGCCGTGGGGGCAGGTGCTCGGCATGCCGAGGATGGTGGCCAGCCGCTCCTCTACTACGGGCGAGAGCGCGTGCTCGAGCCGGTGGGCTTCATCATGCGCACGCGACCAGTCGAGCCCGAGCACGTCCGTGAGCCAGCGCTCGATGAGCCGGTGGCGCCTCGCCATGGTGAGGGCGATGTCCAGGCCCTTGGGAGTGAGCCGGATCTCCTTCTTGCCCGCTACCCTGACATAGCCCTCGCGCTGCATGCGCCGCAGGGCCTCGGTGATGGACGGCGCCGAGATGTGCATGTGCCGGGCGAGCCGCGCGCCGATCACGGGCTTGTCGCTGCCCGCGAGATCGTAGATCGCGCCCAGATAATCCTGGATGGCCGGGGTCGTTTCCATGCGTCGAGGATACTCCCGGGGCTTTCCGCGGGGCAAGTCCGTGCTATTCTTTCTGAGTTTTCGTTCGCCTCGGACGGCGGGGCCCCAGCCCCGCGAGCGTCCTGCGGCTCGCACTTCAAAGGCCGGCAGGGAGGCCACGATGGACTTCGCGCTCACCGAGCAGCAGGAGCTGATCCGCAAGGAGGTCGCCGCCCTGGCCCGGACCTTCTCTCTGAACTACTGGCTCGAGAAGGACAGGAAGGCGGAGTACCCGACGGAGTTCGTCAAGGCCTTCGCCGACAACGGCTGGCTCGGGCTCATGATCCCCGAGGCCTATGGCGGGGCCGGCCTCGGCGTCACCGAGGCTGCTCTCATGCTCCACGAGATCTGCGCCTCGGGGGCCGGCACCTCGGGCGCCTCGCCCATTCACTTCTACTGCTTCCCGCCCGAGCCCGTGGTGCGCTACGGTACGGACGAGCTCAAGAATCGCGAGCTGCCGAAGATCGTGACGGGCGAGACCGTCATGGCCTTCGGCGTCACCGAGCCCAATGCGGGCACCGATACCTCGCGCATCCAGACGCGGGCGGACAAGAAAGGCGATCGCTGGATCGTCAACGGCCGCAAGGTGTGGACCACCAATGCCCAGCACGCCAATCGCATCCTGCTTCTCGCGCGCACGAGCGACCGCGATCCCGCCCGGCCGCTCAAGGGCATGACCCTCTTCTTCACCGAGTTCAACCGCCAGGCCATCGCGGTGCGCGTGATCGAGAAGCTCGGCCGCGCCGCCGTGGACTCCAACGAGATCTTCATCGACAACCTCGAGGTGCCCGAGGCCGACGTGGTGGGCACGGTGGGCGACGGCTTCTATCACCTGATCGACTCCCTCAATCCGGAGCGCATCGTGATCGGCATCGAGGCCGTGGGCATCGGGCGGGCCGCCCTCGAGCGGGCGGTGCAGTACGCCAAGGAGCGCGTCGTCTTCGACCGGCCCATCGGGAAGAACCAGGCCATCGCGCATCCGCTCGCCTTGGCATTGGCCCAGCTCGATGCCGCGGAGATGATGTGCCTCAAGGCGGCCTGGCTCTTCGACACGGGCCGGCCCTGCGGGCGCGAGGCCAATGCCGCCAAGCTCCTGGCCGCGGAGGCGGGCTTTCAGGCCTGCGACGCGGCCCTGCAGACCTTCGGCGGGTATGGCTATGCCAAGGAGTTCCACGTCGAGCGTCTGTGGCGCGAGATCCGTCTCTACAAGATCGCGCCCATCTCGCAGCAGATGGCCCTGAACTACCTCTCCGAGCACGTGCTGGGGCTGCCCCGCTCGTACTGATGCCGCTGACCCTCTCCACCATCGACCGGGCCTACGACGCACCCGACGCGGACACCATCGCCAAGGTTCTGGGCTCGCTCGATGGCCGGCGCGATGTCTTTGCCACCCTGGCCCGCGCCGAGGAGACGTATCTCCAGGCCACGGGGAGCGCCACCGCCGGCTTCATGCTGACCAATCAGCAGGGCTCGCTGACCCAGCGCTACCGGACGGTGGGCGTCTCCGTGCCGCTCGAGCGGACCGTCGAGATCTTCGTCCAGTACTCCCTGGGGGACGAGCAGTGGCGGCAGGCCGTGGCCTGGGAGCCCGATCAAGTCGAGGTACCCCAGGTCGCCTGGTACGAATCCTGGCTCGTGTACATCATCGGCTTTTCCCTCGTGATCGCCCTCTTCGTCTGGTGGCGCGGCTGGTGGTAACTGTGCCGATGCTTGGATAAGGCTCGGCTCATCCTGTAGGCTACGCTCATGAAATCATCAGTGACCGGGCTACTCCTGTGCGTGCTGCTGGTCTGGGCGACAGGCGCGCTCGCTGAGGCGCCGGACACCGTGTTCCTGGAGGAGCTGACCTGGACGGAGATCCGCGATCGGATACAAGCCGGGGAAACGACGGCCATAGTCCCGATCGGAGGGACCGAGCAGAACGGTCCGCACATGGCGGTGGGCAAGCACAACGTGCGGGTGAAGGTGCTCTCCGACAAAGTCGCGCGCACGCTGGGCAACGCTCTGGTGGCGCCCGTGCTCGCCTATGTGCCGGAAGGCCAGGTCAGTCCGCCCACCGGGCACATGAGGTTCCCCGGCACGCTCACCGTGCCCGACGATGTTTTCCAGCGGGTTGTCGAGTACGCGGCGCGGAGTCTCAAGCTTCACGGCTTCCGCCACATCGTGCTCCTGGGCGATCACGGATCCACCCAGTCCGGCCAGAGCGCGGTGGCGATGCGGTTGAACCGGGAATGGGCGGCGACGCCCGTACGGGTCCACGCCGTTGGAGAGTACTATCGAGCGAGCCAGGACGAGTTTCACCAGCTCCTGAAGGCGAAGGGCTATCGGGACGACGAGCTGGGCAGCCACGCCTCCCTCGCGGATACCTCCCTCATGCTCGCCGTCGATCCCCGCCTGGTGAGGATGGACCGCCTGCGCCGCGGGACGGGGCTCGCGGGGGACGGCGTGGATGGCGATCCAAGGCGAGCGAGCGCGGAGCTGGGCCGGCTCGGAGTGGAGGCCATCGTGGCTCGTACGGTCAGTGCGGTCAAGACCGCGATCGCACGTCCATAGGATCGGCACGAGAAAGGCGAAGTGAACCGAAGCGTCGATTGCGGAGCGTGAGAAGTGCCTGTCCCGTCACTGAGTGATACCTGGCGTCGTCCCCTTGCCGTGATCTGCCTCGCGGCCGCCGTGTCCTGGGGGTATGGCGACGCGGCCGCGCAGCAGCCCGCCCGGGCGGTGGAGACAGTGCCGGGGATGCCCCCCGTGGTGGACCCGAGCAATCTCTACAGCGAGACACGCGCGGAAAAGATGAGCCCCGTGGCGGCCGTAGCCCCGGCGCGCGTCTACGTTCCCAACCTGAAATCGAATGAGGTGTACGTGATCGACCCCGCCACCCTCAAGGTGGTGGACAGGTTCCGCGTCGGCATCAATCCCCAGCACGTCGTCCCCTCGTACGATCTCAAGACGCTCTGGGTGACCAACAACGCGGAGGGCCGCACGGACGGAAGCCTGACCCCGATCGACCCCATGACGGGCAAGCCGGGCCGGGCCATTCCCGTCGATGATCCCTACAACATGTACTTCACCCCCGACGGCCGCTCGGCCGTGGTGGTGGCCGAGGCGCTGAAGCGGCTCGATTTTCGCGATCCCCAGACCATGACGCTCCAGAGCTCGCTCTCGGTGCCGCAATGCGCGGGGATCAATCATGCCGACTTTTCCATGGACGGGCGCTTCGCCATCTTCACCTGCGAGTTCCAGGGCAGCCTGGCCAAGGTCGACATGGCCCACCGCAAGGTGCTGGGATATCTCAAGCTGTCCCGGGGCGGCATGCCCCAGGACATCCGCGTGTCCCCCGACGGCAAGGTCTTCTTCGTGGCCGACATGCGGGCCGACGGGATCTTCGTGATCGACGGCGAGACCTTCAAGGAGATCGATTTCATCAAGACCGGAAAGGGCACGCACGGCCTCTACCCGAGCCGGGACGGGACCAAGCTCTACGTGTCCAACCGCGGCTCGAATCACGTGCATGGGCCGCCCCGCGGCAAGGGCAGCGTCTCCGTGGTCGACTTCGCCACGCGCCGGATCGAGGCGAACTGGCCCATTCCGGGGGGCGGGAGCCCCGACATGGGGAACGTGAGCACCGACGGGAAGCAGCTCTGGCTCTCCGGGCGGTATGACGACGTCGTCTACGTCTTCGACACCGCGACCGGCAAGGTGACCAAGATCCCCGTGGGCAAGGAGCCTCACGGCCTCACGGTCTGGCCCCAGCCCGGCCGCTACTCCCTCGGCCACACCGGCAACATGCGCTGAGGCCGCTGAAAAAGGCCCATCTGCAGGAGTGCGGCCCCCATATCCCGTCAACGCAGAGTCCCAGACCGCCTGCTCGGAGGACCCAGTGATGGAGCGCAGAATATTCATGGCGGTGATGGCAGGCGGCCTTCTCGCCGCGCCGCTCGCCGCCGAGGGGCAGCAGGCGGGGAAGATTCTCCGAATAGGCTTTCTGTCACCGAGCTCTCCTTCTGACTCGCGAAATCCGCTTCGGCTCGGAGCTCTCCAGGAAGGCCTGCGCGAGCTGGGTTATGTGGAAGGTCAGAACCTCTCCATTGAGTCCCGATGGGCGGAGGGAAAGTACGAGCGGCTTCCCGGCCTCGCGGCCGAGCTGGTCCGTCTGAAGGTGGACGTCATCGTCACCTATGCCCCACCGGCGATCCAGGCCGCAAAAGAAGCGACCGCGACGATTCCCATTGTCATGGGAGGCGTCATTGATCCGGTGGCGACCGGCTTCGTCGCTAGCCTCGCCCGGCCCGGAGGAAACATTACCGGGTTGTCTCTGATGGCGCCAGAGCTGGTTGGGAAGCAGTTAGAGATCCTCAAGGAGGTGGTTCCCAAGGTCACCCGAGTGGCCGTGCTCGGGAACCCTGCCAATGCCGGCACTACAGTCCAGCTACGCCACGCGCAGGACGCGGCTCGGACCTTGAGACTGCAGCTTCAACCTCTGCAGGCGCGCGGTGCCAATGAGATTGACAGCGCCTTTGCCGCGATGACCGAAAAGGGGGCCGGCGCGGTTGTTGTTCTCGTGGACGCGATGTTCGTTGATCAGCGAACACGTATTGCTGACCTCGCGACACGCCGTCACCTGCCGTCGGTGTATGGGCTGATTGACTTCGCGGAGGCCGGTGGCCTCATGTTCTACGGTGCAAACGATGCTGACCGGTTTCGGCGCGCAGCGTATCTCGTCGACAAGATCTTGAAGGGCGCGAAGCCTGCCGACCTCCCTATCGAGCAACCCACCAAGTTTGACTTGGTCATCAACCTCAAGACCGCCAAGGCGCTCGGCTTGACGATCCCGCAGTCCTTGCTGCAGCGGGCGTACGAAGTGATCCAGTAAGCGATGTATCTCCCCGACTCCGTGGACCCGCGCGGGTCGGAGGGAAAGTGAGAAAGGCACCGCTCAACGCATTGGAGGCGGCGAACAAGCCCTTCACAGGAGGATTTGCGCGCTCATGGTCGCCGGAACTCTTCCATCCATCGGCGGATCACTTTAAGCCGAGGCACTCCATCGTGTACTGACACTTCGCGCATCGGAATGACTGCAGGTGCATCAAGGCTCCGGGGTTCTTGAAAAGTCCATCCATCGCGCGACGCACCTCGTACTCCTTATAGGTCGGGCCAAGGTGTTTCAGGGTCAGGCTCAGCAGACACAGGTAACAAAGGAACGTGTGAGTCCAGGGGGCGCTGAAAAGGATGGCACTGACGATCGGTCGAACGAGTTCGTCAACGGTGGAGCCCATCGCTCTTGCCTCCGCATTCGTGGAGTATCCCGCGCACGCGGGAGGGAGGCAACGACTATGTTGGGCAGACGACAGATAAAAGTGGCTCGTGTCAACTCACGCTAGAGAGAAGGCAAGAATGACCGGGTAGGTGTTTCCTGGTAGTCGCCCTCCCTTACACTTCACGGCGGGTTCCCTCCTGTAAATGGACTTTCATGCTGACCGCGCGGGCGAGGAGTCTAAGAGCGCGGAGAGATCTGCAGGAGCGAAGGCGACTCGGTCTCGATCTGGAGCGTGGTGTGGTCGATGCCGAAGCGCGCGTGCAGGATGACGTGAAGCTCCTCGAGGATCTTGTCGGCCGGTGTCCCGGGCTCGACCACCACATGAGCGCTCATGGCCTCACGCCCCGAAGTCAGCGTCCACACATGAAGATCGTGCACGCGGCGGACGCCCGTCGCGGCGAGTAACGCGGTCTCGATCTGCCCCAGATCGAGGTGGGGCGGGACGCCTTCCAGAAGCACGTTGACGGCCTGCCTCAGCAGGGTCACCGTGCGAGGAAGAATGAGCAGGCCGATGGCCGCGCTGGCCAGGGCGTCCGCCGTCGTCCAGCCCGTGAGCAGGATGACGCCCGCGGCGGCGATGACGGCCGCCGAGGACAGGGCATCGCCCAGCACCTCGAGATAGGCGCTGCGGACGTTGAGGCTCTCTCCCGCGCCGGCATGCAGGAGCCACGCGGCGAGGAGATTCACGCCCAGAGCCGCCACCGCCACGATGAGCACGGGCCCCGCCAGCACCTCCTGGGGCCTCCGCATGCGCTCCCACGCTTCGAACAGAATGACGAGGGCGACCACGCAGAGGATCACGCCGTTGAGCAGGGCGGCCAGGATCTCGACGCGGTAGTAGCCGTAGGTCTTTTCCGGCGTGGCCGGCCGCTCGGCGAACCAGACGGCCAGGAGCGAGAGCCCCACGCCCGCCGCATCCACGAAGAGATGCGCCGCGTCGGCCAGGAGAGCGAGCGAGCCCGTCCACCAGCCCGCCGCCACCTGGATGACCATGAAAGTCGTGGAAAGCGCGAACACGGCCCAGAGCCGGTGCTTGTGCCGCGAGGAGTGCGTGTGGCGCTGGTTCACGGCCTACTTGGACACCGAGGTCAGGAGCCGCGCCTCGCCCTGACGGATGCCCTGGCTCTCGTAGAAGCCGGCGCGGGCCTCCAGCGCGTAGCGGAAGTTGCCCAGGGGGCCATAGAGCGCCGTGGGGCTCGGGTCCATGCGGAGGATGGCGAAGATCTTGCCGTCCTCCTTGAGGAACGCGATATCGAGGGCGGCGCGGACATTGTTCATGTGGAACTGCGTGTAGATCTCGCGCCCGAAGTCGAACAGGATGAGCGATTTCTGGATCTCTTCCGGCGTCGCGCACTGGAAGCCGGCCGCGGTCTGCTCGGCCGTCTCCGCCACCTTGACCCGGAGGGCCATGCTCTTGGTCTCCATCTGCACGGTCACCATGCGGATCGGCATCGCCGCGAAGGCCGCTCGCCAGCGCTTGCACTCGCCGTCCTGCGCCGAGGCACCCGCGACGATGAGGAGGACGACCGCGCCGATCAGGGCCAGGCGCACACGTGTCATGAGCGAAGCTCCCTGGAAGGCCGGATCCCCGGTACGCGGCGGAGCGCCGTGGCCATGGCGAAGATGAGGAGCGCCGTCAGCACGATCGCCCCGCCCGCGGCCAGCCGGAGGTAGTAGGCGGCGATGAGACCGATGACCACGGAGGCCAGAGCCATCACGATCGCCACGACGGTGGCGCGGCGAAAGCTCGTGCCGATCGCGAAGCCCGTCAGGGTCGGGATGACGATCATGGCGCTCACGAGGAGCACCCCGACCATGCGCATGGCCACCACCGTGGTCAGCGCCGTGAGCACCGTGAGAGTGAAATTGAGCGCGGTCACCTGGACCCCACTCGTCCTGGCCAGATCCTCGTTGAGGGTGATGGCGAAGAGCCGCCGGTACGACAGCGCGATGGTCGTCACCACCACCGCGCCGAGGGTCAGGATGAGCCAGACGTCCATCGGGCTCACGGTCAGGATGCTTCCGAACAGGATGGCGAAGAGATCGGCATTGAAGCCCTGGGCGAGGCTGATCAGCACCACGGCCACGGCAAAACCGCCCGAGAGGAAGACGGCCAGCGCGGCGTCACCCTGGAGGGCGCCGCGGGCGCGGAGCCGCTCCATGCCGAGCGCGCCACCCACCGTGACCACGAGGGCGCCCAGGATCGGCGAGGCGCCGAGGAGAAGCCCGACCGCCACGCCGGCCAGCGCGACGTGGGCCAGGGTATCGGCGATGAGCGAGAGCCGTCGCGGCACGAGGAAGATCCCGATCAACGGACAGATGACCGCCGTGATGGCGCCGGCCGCGAAAGCCCGCTGCATGAAGCCGAACTGCAGGAATTCCGGCATGCCTAGTGGTCGTGGCTCACCACGCGCACCGACGGCCCATACAAGGCCGTCAGCGCGGCGTCGCTCAGGAAGTCGCCCGGACGGCCGTGGAAGATCAACCGCCGGTTGAGGCAGGCGAGCTTGGTCACTTCCTTGGCCACCACGCCGATGTCGTGGCTGACCAGGATGAGGGTGACCTCGCGCTCGCGATTCAGGTGGTGGAGAAGTGCATAGAAGGAGGTCTGCGCCTCGGGATCCACGCCGCCCGTCGGCTCATCCAGGATGAGCAGCTCGGGGTCGGAGACGAGGGCGCGCGCGATGAGCACGCGCTGCTGCTGCCCCGTGGACAGCGCGCCGATCCGCGCGCGCGCGTGCGCCTCCATGCCGACGCGGGCCAGCACCTCCTTGATGCGGCTCCGCTCGGCCCTCCCGGTCCGCTGGAAGAGCCCGAGGACCGAGACGAGCCCGCTCGCCACCACCTCCTCGACGGTGACGGGCAGGGAAGGGTCGAGGGTGGCCTTCTGCGGCACGTAGCCGAGCCGGCCCCACTCGCGAAAAGCCGCCGGAGGCTTGGCGAAGAGCCTGACCTCGCCCTCCGTCGGTGGGAGGAGGCCCAGCATCACCCGCAGGAGGGTGGTCTTGCCCGAGCCGTTCGGCCCGATGATGCCGAGAAAGTCGCCGGGCTCCACGGTGAGGTTGATGCCGTCGAGGACACGCACCGGACCGTAGTCGACGGCCACGCCCTCGAGCTCGACGAAGGGGCGCATCAGGTCTGGCTCCGGCTCGCGTCCCACCAGGCGCCGGCCGCGGCGCACGAGCCTCCCAGGAGGAAGCCGCCCAGGACGTCCGAAGGCCAGTGGGCATGCAGCACCATGCGCGCGATCCCGACCAGGACCATCACGCAGAGGACGGCAATGGTGACCGCGAACCGCTGCATGCGTCCCCACCGCTCCTTCACCGCGAAATAGATGGCCAGAACGGCGAAAGCCGCCGCGCCGGTGGCATGGCCGCTCGGAAAGCCCATGGCGCGGCCTCGCGGGCGGGTGCGGCCAACCAGCACCTTGGCCGCGTGCTCGAGTACGGGCGCGCCGATCAGAATGA
Source organism: Candidatus Methylomirabilota bacterium (assembly GCA_036002485.1). Lineage (NCBI taxonomy): Bacteria > Methylomirabilota (SeqCode) > Candidatus Methylomirabilota bacterium. The sequence goes on from DASYTI010000091.1 coordinate 27,028, forward strand.
GGGCGATGAGCCACCATCGCCGCCGAGCGTGAGGCGATACGACGAAGAGGAGGACCGTCGCGGGGACCAGGCCCTTCCAGTTGCCGAAGATATTGGCCCAGGAGAAGAACTCGCGGACGGCCGGGGTTATGCGGGAGAGGATCTCATTGTAGAGGGCCGTGTCGCCGGGCAGGAGGCCGACACTGAAGACGAGCACCGCGAGAGCCAGGAAGAGGGCTCCGCCTCCGATCGAGAGCATGAGCCAGCGACGTGCCGCGAGGTCGTCCATGGCTTCAGATTGTACTCGAAGCTCCCGAGGGGACGGCCGTCCCGCTACGTGCACCCGAGGCCGGCTCGGAGGCTCTGGAGGTTCTGGGCCATGAGGTCCGTATAGCCCTTGCCGGCCGCGGCCTCCTGAGCCGTCACGCCCTCGATGGGATTGAGCGACAGGATCTTGGCCCCCAATTCGCGAGCCAGGGTATCGCCGAGGCGCGGGTTGACCAGGGGCTCGACGAAGATGGCGGTGACTTTCCGCTGGCGCGCAATGCGCACGATGTGCGCGAGAGCGGCCGGACTCGGTTCCGATTCCGGGGCCAGCCCCATCACCGCCACCTGTTCGAGCCGATAGCGTCGGGTGAGATAGCTGAACGCCGTGTGCGTCACGACCACTTCGCGCCGCGCGCACTCGCGTAGCCCCGCCTGGAAACGCTCGTGGAGCGCGGCCAGCTTCGCCTGAAAGGCCCGGGCGTTGGCATCGTAGACGGCCTTGCCGGCCGGATCGCCCCGCTCGAGGGCCCCACGGATCGCTTCCACCTCGCCCTGCGCGAGGACGGGATCGAGCCACACATGCGGATCGACCTCGGCGCCGCCCGCCCCGGCCGCTCTCGCCAGACCGGCGCTCGCGGCGACCACGACCATGGAAGGCCCCGCGGCTTCCGCGATCATCTTCTCGGCCCAGGGCTCGAAGCCCGCGCCGTTGTACACGAAGACGCGCGCCCGCCGGAGACGCGCCACGTCCTGCGGCGACGGCTCCCAGTCGTGACCGTGCACCCCGGGCGGCACGAGCGAGACGACCTCCGCGCGATCGCCCGCCACCTGATGCGCGAAGTCGTACATCGGGTAGAAGCTCGCGATGACGAGCGGCTTGGCGTCGGGAATGGGGGACTGCTGACAGCCCGCAAGCGCGAGGATCGCGAGCAGGGGCAGCGAGGATTGGATCCGCTTCACGCGCGAACCATGCCGCCCCTTGCGCGTGTGACCGCGGCCAGGATGAGCAGGATGAGCCCGAAGGCACAGACGACCGTCGCCCCCGTCGGAAGGTCGAGAATGGCCGAGGCGCCCATGGCGATCACGCTCACCAGAGTCCCGAAGCCCCAGGCGATGGCGAGCCGCCTTGCCACAGACCCTCCGATGAGATTAGCCGCAAGCGTCGGGACGATCAGGTACGAGAAGACGAGGAGGACGCCGGCGATGCGCACGGAGCTTGTCACGACGACCCCGAACGACGCATAGAAGAGAAAATCCCACCCGCGAACGGGCAGGCCCTCGGCGTACGCTCGGTCGGGAAACTCCGAGATCAGGAAGAACGGCCGCCGGCAGAGCAAGTGGAAAAGACCGATCAGGCTGTAGAGACACGCGACCTTGATGACCTCGCTCCCTCTGACGGCGAGGATGCTGCCGACCAGCATGCCACGAAGGTGCTCGGCGCCATGGGGTGTGCGATCCGCGACGAGGATGGCCGCCGCCGCCGAGACGGCGTAGACAACCCCGATAATTGCCTCCTGGGAGACGCGGCGCTCCCGGCTCCGCGTGAGAGCGAAAACGAGGGCGCCCAGGATCGTGAAGCTCAAGCCCAACACGTAGGACTCCCACGAGTCGAGGTCGTGGCCCCAGAGGAGCGCCGCCGCCGCCCCCAGCGCCGCGATCTGCGCGAGGGCGATGTCCACGAAGACGACCTCCCGCGCGATGACGTGGAGCCCGAGATACGCGTGGATGCCCGTAAGCACCAGGCACATCAAGAACGGCACCCACATCAAGACGAGAAGGTCGTGGGCCATGCAGCCTATTTGAGCATCTGGGCGAGCGTCCTGACGTTGAAATCGACGGCCTCGATGAAGGTGTCCGTTCCCTTCACGGCCCCGACCGTGGCAGCCAGCGTGGCGACCTGCGCTCCCGATTCCTGCGCCACCCGCTGGATCAGCTTGAGGTCGCTCCACGGCTCCGTGACGATCAGCTTCACGCGATCCTCCTTGATCAGATTGATGAGCTTGACGAGATGGTTCGCCGTCGCGGGTATCCCGGGCCGCTCCTCGATCGTCCCGACCTGGACGAGCCCGAAGCGCGTGAGGAGGTAGGTGTAGAAGGCATGGTTGGCTACCACCGGCGCACCCTTGTATGGCTCGAGCATCCGGGTCCAGCGCGCCATGGCTTCCTGGAGACGGGCGAGGAACTGTTGTCGGTCGCGCTCGAAGGCCGCACGGTGCTTGGGGGCGATCCGGGCCAGCCCCTCGAGGATATTGGCGGTGACCTGCGGCGCCATCCCCGGGTCGAGGCTGTAGTGAGGATTGCCGAGCGGATGGACGTCGCCCATGGACCGGTCCACGCGCGTCTTGGGCACCTCGAGGACGAGGATGCCCTGCGAGGCGTCGATACGACCGGGCGCGCCGGGGGTCACGTTCGCATTGTTGGCGCCCCGGACGACCACGTCGGCCCAGTCGTCGAGCTCGAGGCCATTGACGATCATGGCATCCGCCCTCCGGACTTTCACCATGAGGCTCGGACGCACCTCGAGGTCGTGCGGATTCTGGTTCCCGCGCGCCATCGCGTCCACCTCGGCCAGGTCTCCGGTGACGATCTCGGTGAGCGCTTTCAGGTCGGTGGTGCTGGTGACGATGCGCAGCTTTTGCGCGTGAGCCGACGATACGCCGAGCAACAGTGCGGCGGTTGCCAGCAGAGAGGCCAGGGTCAGGAGTCGTCGCATGGTCATGTGATTCCTCGCTATCAGAACGGATGCGCCGGGTGGGCGCCCAAGATGAACGTGGCCTGCAAGAAGAGCTCGTCCACCTTCCGAGCGCTGCCGCCATTGTCCGCGAAGTTCAAGTAGCCGCAGCAGTGGCTGCGCTCCGTGTGTTTGTAGCCCAGGCGAAAGCGCAGGAATTCGGAGGGATAGTACGCGATGAAGGGCCCGACCGCCCACTCCTGCCCGGGATTGACCGGGTACTGGGTCCAGTCGTAGCGGAAGCCCAGGAGCCACTTGGAGAGCTCGCCGTGGGCGAAGGGCCGCACGTCGGCCCCGATGTAGAAGCCCTGCCGGTTGCGGTGCCGCGTCTGGTCGACCACGGCCTCTGCCGAGGAGTCGTTGACCACGACATCGCGAAGGGAGATGAGGTACTCGCCGTAGGCGGTGAAGAGCGCGCGCTGCCAGCCCGGCGGCGTGTACTTGTACTTCATGTCGAAGCCGATGATGGTGTTCGGCTTCTGCTCCGGCGTGTCGCCGTTGGCGATGGACGAGCCGAGCTGGATGGCCCCGAAGTCGCCGAGGTCGAAGAAGGTGCGGATGCGACCGGTGGCGAGCGGGTGCCGGAGCGTGTTCCGGCCGAAGGCGACCTGGTTCTCGCCATTGAAGACGCCGCCGAGGACCTGCAGATAGAAGGGCAAGGGCGGAACCCACGTCGCCTCGAACCCGTTGTCGCGCAGCCCCTCGGGGCCGAAGAACTGCACGAGCACGTTGGGATCGTCGATGAAGGGTCGGTCGTGCGCGTGAAGCTCGTTCAAGAGGCCGAAGCGATTGCGGACGCGCCCCATCTTGAGCTGGGTGCCGAAGGGCAGGGTCATCAAAGTCAGGTGCGCCTCCGCGAGAGCCACGTTGAGCTCGCCGCCCCGCGACCCCAAGCCGCTCTCCACGATCACGACGCCACGAGCATACGGATCGATCTGACCAAAGGCGGAAAGCTCGACCTCACGTGGGAAGAAGAGATTCTCGAGTCCCGAGAAGCTGCCCCCCTGGTTCTTCTCGACATTGCTCTGGGTCAGGTTGCCGACGAAGTCGCCGGCCACGCCCATGTCGAAGAGGAGCTGTCCCGCGCCGCGCCGCTCGTAAAGCGCGAAGGGCTGGCGCGGGCGGACGAGATCCATGGGCGAGGGCGGACTGCCTCCGGGCGGTTGCGTCTGGGGCGGCAGCTGGGCCGTCACCGGCCCCGACCCGGCCGGCGGGGCAGCGACCGGCGTGGTCGCTGTCGGCTGGCCCTGGGACTCGAGCCGCTGGAGGCGATCGGCCATGGTCTCCATGGTCTTGCGATACTGCTCCTGCATGGCCTCGAACTGCTTGCGCATCTGCTCCATCTCTCGGCGGATCGCCTCTGTGTCTTGCGCGTGGATGGGCACGGCCGGTGCGAGCAAGCCCACCACGAGAGCGACGGCAATGAGTAGACGCATGACGTTTCCTCCACGAGTGACGAGAATGAGCGGCCGTGAGCGGAGAGACTCCGCGTACGGGCCGACGATTACGGGATCAGCAGAAGCGAGTTAGGCGAGGGGCGGAGCGCGAGGAGACGCGGAGCTCGGAAGCGCAGTGGCGATGCTGCTTGACCCGGCGAGAATCGTGCCGAAGCCGATGAGGACGATCCCGGCCGACGCGGGCGCGGCGGGCAGAGCGCCGGCCGTATGGACGGCGGCGAGGACGGCCAGCGGACACTCGGCATTGTAGAAACCGAGTGCACCGTCTTCATGGGAGTGGACGGGCTGGCTGCCCTCCACGCCCAGGGCGAGCGATACCAGGGCCAGCAGCAGGAGCACGGCGGCCCGGGACGCCGACCGCTTCGTGAGGCCGAAGATTGGAGAGCTCATCGG
>DASYTI010000092.1 GCA_036002485.1 Candidatus Methylomirabilota bacterium
ACGTCAAGGTCTCGTTGCGCATTTTCTCGGCAAAGCGGTCCAAGGGCGCATCACAAGCGCGTGGAATCACTGACGGCGGTGGGGGCAAGGCTCTTGCTATGCGATACCCCGTCGGCTATAACTAGGGCCTCTCGGTCTTCAGGCCACGGCGTTTTCCACAGAGCTCCAAGGAGGTTGGCATTCCATGAGAAAGTCCAAACTCACCGCGTGGGCAGTGCTGGCGGCCTTCGCCGGTTTCCTCGCCGCCGTCCCCGGCCTGGCCGGGGCGCAGTCGAAAGAGCCCATCAAGGTCGGCCTGATCCAGCCGCTCTCGGGCCCGATAGCCGCGGCCGGCTCCTACATCACGAACGGCGCCAAGATCGCCCTCGATCGCGTCAATGCCAAGGGCGGGGTGCTCGGGCGTCCTCTCGAGCTCATCATCGAGGACAACAAGTCCGACCCGGCCGAGACGCGCAATGCCGCCGAGAAGCTGATCGTGCGCGACAAGGTCCCGGTCATCATCGGGGCCTGGGGCTCGTCCATGACGCTGGCCATGATGCCGCTGGCCGCCCAGCACGGCGTGCCGCTGGTCGTGGAGACCTCGAGCTCGATCAAGATCACCGATCCCAAGACCCCGGGGCAGAAAGTCGTGAGCCGTATCAGTCCGACCAGCGAGCTCGAGGCGGTGGGCGCGGGTGCCCTCATCCCCAAGCTCGGCATGAAGAAGATCGGCTACATGGCGGTGAACACCGACTGGGGGCGCGGGGCCGTGGTGGCCTTTGGCGAGGCGTTCAAGAAGAACGGCGCCTCCATCGAGGCCGTGGAGTACGTCGGCCAGGCCGACACGGACTTCTATGCCCAGCTGACCAAGTTCAAGGCCGCGGGCGTGGACAGCGTGGTGATCACGGACGACGCGCCCAAGGCCGCGAAGATGCTGCAGCAGATGAAGGAGCTGGGCCTCAACGTCAAGGTGCTCGTGACGGGCGGCTCGGCCTGGCCCGACTCCATCGTCCAGCTGGCTGGCGCCCCCGCCGCCGAGGGCGCCATGTTCATCAACTTCTACAATCCGTACGACGCGTCCATGGCGGGAGATCCAGAGGCGAGCAAGGCCTACGTGGACGAGTGGAAGAAGCGCAATCTGCCCTGGATCGGGATCGTGGAAGGCATGCGCGGCTTCGATGCGGTCAATGTGGTGGCCAAGGCCATCGAGAGCGCCAAGGAGCCGACGGCGGCCAAGATCCACGCGGCCCTCAAGACGCTGGAGGCACGCGGTCTCTACGGCCTCAACAAGTTCGACCAGAACGGGCAGAGCTACTGCAACATCATCGTGACCCAGGTCAAGGACGGCAAGTACTCGGTGGTGGCCATCACGCCGAGCGCCAAGCTGTGGGAGATGTCCGCCGCCAAGTAGCGGTGACGCTCCTCTCGGCCAGAGATAGCGCGGGCGCCCCTCCGGGCGCCCGCCTGCTTTCACCCCATGCTCGCTGAGCTGACCCAGCACGTCGTCAACGGCCTCATCCTGGGCGGTGGCTATGCCCTGATGGGCATTGGCCTCACCCTGATCTTCGGCATCATGCGCGTGGTCAACTTCGCCCACGGCGAGTTCTTCATGCTGGGCGCCTTCTTCCTCTTCACTCTCTTCAGCCTCTGGGGCGTGAACTTCTTCGTCGCGAGCCTCTTGTCGGTGCTCGGGGTTGGCCTCGTGGGGGCCGTGGTGGAGCGGCTCGTGCTGCGGCGGCTGAGACTGCAGCCGATCGAGATCCCGATGCTCGCCATGGTTGCTCTCTCAGTCATCATCCAGAACGCCGCCATCCTGCTCTGGGATCCCTCGCCGAAGACGATCAAGCACGTCTTCTCTCCCGTACCCCTCACTCTTGGGCCCATTCACGTCGTAGCCATCCGGCTCTTCGCGGGCGCCATGGCGGTGGCGCTCATCGTGGGCTCGCATCTGTTCATCAAGAAGACGCGGCTCGGGCGGGCCATGCGGGCCACCTTCCAGGACACGGACATGGCCCGGCTCGCGGGCGTCGACGTGGACCGGATCTACATGTTCACCTTCGCCTTCGGGGCGGCGCTGGCCGGAGCCTCGGGGGCTCTCCTGGGCGCCGTCTTCTGGGTGTACCCGGCCATGGGGGATCTGGCGGCGCTGAAGTCCTTCGCCGTCGTCATCATGGGCGGGCTCGGGGACTTCCTGGGCGCCATCGTGGGCGGTTTGCTGCTGGGCGTGGCCGAGAGCCTGGGCGCCGGGTACATCTCATCAGGCTACAAGGACGCGATCGGCTTCGTCCTGATCATCCTGCTCCTGCTGTGGCGCCCGCAGGGCCTCTTTGGTAAGAAGACTCTGCCCCGATGAGCGCTTGCGCGAAGAACGGTTCGTGTTCGGACGGCCCCCTTGATCTACTCAGCCCTCGCCTCGCGGCTGCGCCGCTCAGCTCGAACTGCGGCCCTCTCCCCCGCGACGGGGGAGAGGGATGAGAAAAGCCTCGTCGCGCTGTGCCCAACATCCTCATCCCTCTCCCCCATTGGGGGAGAGGGGCCGCAGTTCGAGCCGAGACGCCCGCCTCGGGCGACGAGGCGAGGGCTGAGTAGATGAGGGGGAAGCACGTGCTCGCGCATGGCCCGGACAAGACATATGGCATCCTGGTGAGCGCACAGGAAACCCCATGATCCCGCGCGGCGTCTGGGGAATCATGGTGGCCGCGGTGCTGCTCGCGCTGCCGCTCCTGGGCGTGGACGACTACTTCCTCCACCTGCTGATCATGGCGGGCCTCTTCTTCTTGCTGGCCGCGGGCATGAACCTGCTCCTTGCCGCCGGCCAGCTCAATCTTGGCCACACCGCCTTCTTCGGCATCGGCGCCTACACCTCGGGCCTGCTCGCGCTGCACATGGGGCTGTCGCCGCTCTGGACGCTTCCCCTCGCCGCCGCCTTCACGGGCGTGGTCGGCTACCTGCTCGGCCGGCTCACCCTCAAGCTCCGCGGCGCCTACTTCGTGCTGGTCACCATCGGCTTTGCCGAGGTGATCCGGCTCGTGGCCACCAACTGGATGGAGCTGACTCAGGGGCCCATGGGCCTGGCCGGCGTGCCCCCTTTCAATCTCGGCACGGAGAGACTCACTCTCGTCTCCAAGCGAGACTACTACTACCTGATGGCCGTGATGGCGGGCGGAACGCTCTACCTCACGGCACGGCTCCTCGGCTCGCGCATCGGGCGAGCGCTGGCGGCCATCCAGAGCAATGAGAGCCTGGCCGAGTCCTCGGGCATCAGCGCCTACCGGCACAGCATGCTCGCCCTCGTGATCTCGTGCGTGCTGGCCGGCGCGGCGGGCGGCTTCTACGCCCACTACATCACGTTCCTGTCGCCCGAGCTCTTCGGCTTCCAGAACACCGTCACCATGGCCGTGATGGTGGTGGCGGGAGGGCAGGGCATGGTGCTCGGCCCCGCCCTCGGCTCGCTCGTCTTCACCTTCGTGCCCGAGATGCTCCGGATGGCCGTCTTCTATCGCATGCTCCTCTATGGCGTCATCCTGCTGCTCGTGGTCATGTTCATGCCGAAGGGCCTGGTCTTCTATCTGCGGGCGCTCCTGCGGGAGCGCGGGCGGCGGCCCGTCGCTCCGCTCGCGGTGGGCGAGAGCGCCGGCTTCGCGGCCGCTCATGAGGGATCTCGCGCGCCCGGCCCGGCCCTCGAGGTGAAGCAGATCACCGTGCGCTTCGGGGGGCTCGCGGCCGTCGAGGGGCTGAGCCTCGATCTCGGGCGCGGCGAGATCCTGGCCCTCATCGGGCCGAACGGCGCTGGCAAGTCGACGGCCTTCAACGTGATCACGGGCTTCCAGATTCCGGATGCGGGTCGCGTCGGCTTCGACGGGCAGGACATCACGAC
>DASYTI010000093.1 GCA_036002485.1 Candidatus Methylomirabilota bacterium
GCTCCTCGAGCGGGCTGGCGGGGCGCGGCGGCCCCAGGGTGTTTTGGACGTTATAGCCTCCGATGGTGACGAGCGCGCGCACGCGCTCAGGCGCCACGAGGGCAACGATACAGGCAGCGCGTCCACCCCAGTCATAGCCCGCCAGGGCGACGCGCGGCAGGGCGAGCGCCTCTATGAAGTCGAGCAGGTCCTGGCCGATGGCCGCCTGCTGCGCCATGCGCGGCGCCGCGGGGTCAAGGAACCGGGTCGGCCCATAGCCGCGGAGATACGGGACGAGCACGCGATGGCCGACGGCCGCGAGAGCGGGGGCGACACCGTCCCAGGCGCGCACATCGTCGGGAAAGCCGTGCAGGAGGATGATTGGGAAGCCCTGGGGCTCGCCATGCGCCTCGTAGGCGATCTCGAGAACAGGCGTGCGGACGAGGCGAGTCTCGGGCGACACGCCCCGCAGACTACACGGTCAATGACCCCTGGGCAACGACGCCGGCTCAGGCCGCCCTCTCCCGCGAAGGCAAAGGGTAGGCTGATGGTGGCTCAGAGTGGCCTCACGGGAAGACAGAGCTCGCACCGGAACACTCCAGGCTTGTCGTCGACCTCCGGGTTTCCACGATAGACCTCGAAGCAGGGCCGGTCATCGGGCTCGTAGCCGCTCCCGGGCAGCCAGGCGCTGAACACACGTTCCCACGCCTCTCGGATCTGGTGGGCGCTGCCCACGAACTCCGAGACCGCATACTTGCCCCCCGGGATATCCACGATATTGACCGATCGGTCAGAGGGAAAATCCCGCGGCACCACGACACAGGCGTCGTATCGGCACTTCTCTGCCTCGGTGATACGCGGATCGTCATAGGCCACGCCCAGCTTGATCGCCGTGCTGGAGGCGAGGCCGTGGGCCTGCATCCATCTTCCGAACCTCGCCCAGAGCTCCGGGATGCCGTGCGGTCCGTAGGGCCCGACGTAGCGCATGTAGGCGACGTGAAATGCGGGCAGCTCTTTGACCTGAACGCTCATGGGAGCCTCCTCGGTGCGTGTGCGAGGAGTATCCGGCGGGCGCAGACGCCTTGCTTTGCCGCGCTTGCGAACTTGTTTGCCTGGATTGCCGTCGGGCCTATGCCGCGCGCTCCAGCCCTCGGCTCCGCCCGTACGCCATGATGTCGCGCTCATGCCGAAGTGTCCCCTGAATGCCCGCGCGAAGGTGGCGGCGGAGGAGAACCCATGATCCAGCGCGACTTCGAGCACGCTCTGATCGGCATGGCTCGTCAGGGCCGCTGCCGCCCTCTCTATCCGGAGCCGCTGGATCAAGCCGAACAGGGTCTCGCCCGTCATGGCCTTGAAGATGCGGTGGAAATGAAAGGGCGAGAAGGCGGCAACGCGGGCCAAGCTCGAGAGGGAGAGCTCCTCGGCCAGGTGCTGGCGGATATGGTCGATGACGCGATTGACCCGCTTCTCGTACTCGAGCCGATCGCCGCCCGTCACGAATCTCGAAACTCCGTGAGAAGCGTCACGTGCGCTCGAGGATGTGGAGCCCGCGCCCCCGGTCGATGAGGTAGAGGAGCCCGCGGCCGTCCACTTCCACGTCATTGCTCGACACGCGCGCCGATCCCTGGGGGGGCTCGGGCAGGAAATGCGCGACCTCGCGCGGCGCGTGGGGGTTGGCGATGTCGACGATGCGGAGACCGTGGGCGAACCAGGCCACGGGGAGCTCGGGTCCCGTCACGCGCTCGCACGGCTGATGGCAGCCCGTGAACTCCGGCTGCGGGCTGCCGTCGATGCCGGCGACCTGAAAGCTCGCAAACGGCATCGGGTGCCGCTCGTCGGTGATGTCCACCAGCCAGAGGAACGATGGCGATCCGGGCTCGAGCTTGGCCACGTCCTCGTCGGCCACGATCATCACGCGCCGGCCGTGAAGGGCGAAGGGCACGGGCAGTGCCGTGTGAGTCGGCGTGATGAAAGGCGGGCTCCAGTCGAGCCCGGAGACGAAGGTGGGCTTGGCCATGTCCTCGATGTCGAGGATGACGAAGCCACCATGCCAGTAGCTGACATAGAGGCGATTGGCGAGGCGGATCGGGTGGTGACAGCGATGCTGCCGGCCTTCCCAGGAGGGCGTCTCGCCGCCCGCCGTCCATTGCCCCGGCATCCACCAGCGACCGATTTCCTGCGGCCGGCTCGGATCGGCCAGATCGAGAATCATGACGATGTTGCCGACGTAACCGTCCATCTCGGGCGAGAGGTAGGCATAGCGGCCGTCGAAGGTGAAGCGATGGACGCCGGCGCCGCCGCAGGGCCAGAAGGTGATCTCGCGCGGCCGGCTCGGATTCGAGACATCGTAGATTCCGAGGCCACCCTTGGCC
>DASYTI010000094.1 GCA_036002485.1 Candidatus Methylomirabilota bacterium
TCGGACGGCGGCCACCATGTCTCGGCGCCAGTGTCCGGTGTTTTTTTCGCCATGGTCCCTCCCTTTCGCCTGACCTTCTCGCGATCATACCGACCGGGAGGTCGTGACACGTGGCTGACCGGGAGGTAGTGACACTTGGCCCGTAGGTCTCACTCAGCCCTCGCCTCGTGGCTGCGCCCCTCAGCTCGAACGGCCACGTACGTTGAGCGCACGACCGAGGGCGCCAACGAAGCAGATGGGCCTCTTTCAGCCGCCTGGCAGGCCGGTGATCTTGATGCCGCTGCCTTTGAGCTTGTAGCGGCGATTGATGGTGGCGAGCACCGCGGTGATGCCCTCGAGGGGACCCGCATTGGTCAGGGCGCCCGTGTCCACGGCGCGCAGTCCCATGGCCCGTCCCAGCTCGACCACGAGCTTCTTGGCATCGGCGTCGCCGCCGCAGTGCAGGAGATCGCAGTCGATGGGGTGGTCCGCCGAGGCGAGCTCGTGGGCCGCGATGTGGTGGAAGGCCGCCACCACCCGGGCCTCCGCCCCCAGCAGCTCCTGGACTTCCTCGGCCGAAGAGCCCTGGGGCGGTGGCGTGAAGAGACGTCCGCCCCCGAAGGTCAGCGGCACCACCGTGCTGATCACCACCTTGCCTCGGCAGGCGTCCTTGAGATCGCCGAGGGTGGCCGCGAGCCCATGGGCGGGCAGCGTGAGCACGACGACCTCCGCCCGGGCCGCCGCATCGCGATTCGACGCCCCGCTCAGCTTGACCTTGACCTGGGCGCCGAGCTCCTCGGCCTTGGCCCGCGCGCGCTCGGCGTCGCGCGATCCGATGATGATCTCGTGGCCGGCTTCCGCCCAGCGGAGGGCAAGCCCCGCGCCTTCCTTGCCGGTGCCGCCGAGGATGCCTATGCGCACGGCGTTCGCCTGGTCGCCTAGCGGAAGAGGTCGCGGGCCGGATCGCGAATGAGCGCGCGGCTCCCGCTTTCGCCGCGCGGCCAGTCGAGGCCGCGGATGATGACGACGGGGATGCGGTCGAGCTTGCCCATGACGGGCTCCGCGGCGGAGGCCAGCTCGTCGGCCACGGCCAGGATGGTCGCCTGCAGCACATAGCCGGCCGGATCCTTCTCGCCGAGATAGCTCTTGATGGGCTCGAGCCCCGCCACGCCGATGGCGACATTGGTCAGCCCCTCTCGCCAGGGCCGCCCGAAGGTGTCGGCGATGATGATGCCGAGATCGTGCCCGGTGAGCCCGCGGAGTCCCTCCCGCAGCTGCCGGGCCGAGCGGTCGGAGTCTTCGGGCAAGAGACACGCCGTCTCCGCATCGACGTTGGACTGGTCGACGCCGGCATTGGCGCAGATCCAGCCATGGTGGGTCTCGACGATCAAGACGCCCGGGGCCTTCCGGACCACGCGGCGGCTCTCGCGAAGGATGACCTCGACCAGGCGCGGCTCGCGCCCGATCTCCTCGGCGATCTCGGCCGCCTCGCGCGAAGGCACCACGCTGCCCAGACTCACGATCCGTCCCTCGGTCTTGGAAACGATCTTCTGGCTGACCACGAGAAGATCCCCTGCCTCGAGCGGCGTCTCCTGGGCGCGGGCGGCCTGTGCGACGAGTCCGGCGAGGTCATCGCCTCGATGTATCTCGGGCAGCCCCTCGATCCCGACGACCTCGTAGCGCCGCGGCACGATCAGGGCGTCTCGAAGCGCGAGGCCAGGCGGATCGGCACGGCCAGTCGCCTGAGCAGGGTCGCGCTTCGAGTGGACGGGCCACGCTGGATGAGCAGGGTCAGGTCCTCGGGCTCGTCGATGTCGAGACCTAGGCCGGGCAAGCGGAGCACCACGGGCTTGAGCCCGGCGGCTCGGGCGGCGGCCACGTGGTTCTGGAACGAGGGCTCGCCGAACTTGAGCGACATGGAATCGGGCGGGGTCAGGAGAGCGGCATTGGTGCCGTAGCCCGAGAGCGAGGGCACGAAGGCCACGGCGGGGCCTTCGGACAATGAGGTGTCCACGACGAGCAGCTCGTCTGGTGTGGCACAGGGCACATCTCCGGGAATCGTGAGAAAGCGCTTCGCGCCTCGCGAGGCGGCCTCGCGCTGCGCGTGGGCTACCGCCTCGGTGTGCCCGCGGTTCATCTCCTCGCGCAAGAGCTCGGCTCCGTGCTTGAGGGCCAGGGATTCCACCTCGCGATCCCGCGTGATCACCAGGACGGGGCCGAGGCGAGCCCGCGCCAAGTTTTCGAGGACGTCCTCGAGCATGGCGCTGGCGAGGTCGTGGCGCTCTGATGCTGAGAGCAGCGGGATGAGGCGCTGCTTGGCATTGGCCAGGTCCTTGACGGGCACGGCGACGAGGGTGCTCATCCGAGCGCCTCCAGGATCCGGCGGGCCAGCCGCATCTCCTCGATGCGACCGGTCATGAGCGTGCGGGCGACGACCGGACGCGCGCCGGTTGCCTCGACGGAGGGGCCGAGCGCTGCATCCTCGTCGTCCATGATGAGGAGATCGAGCCACGGGGCATAGGCCTGCGCGATGCCCACGGCGGACACGGGGAGGCCGCGCGCCGCCATGAGGCGCCCGGCCGGGCCGGACACGGGGCGACCGCCCACGATGGGACTCACGGCTACCACCGGCGCGCCCGTGCTCTCGAGGGCCGCGACGATGCCGGGGACGGCCAGGATGGGACCGATGGAGGTGATGGGGTTCGAGGGGCAGACGAGCACGGCATCCGCCCCGCCGATGGCCTCGATGACTCCGGGGGCAGGCCGGGCCTCCGCCGCCCCCGCATACTCGACGGCACGCACCTCCACCTGGGTTTTCTCCCGGACGAAGTATTCCTGGAAGCCGAGCCAGCCGTCCGGTCCGAGAACGCGCGTGCGCACCGGCTGGTCCGACATGGGCAGCACCGCGTGCCGTACCCGGAGATCCGCGGCCAGCTTCGCCATCACTTCCGAGAGCGTTCGTCCCTCCGCGAGGAGCCGGGAGCGGTGCAGGTGAGTGGCCAGATCTCGATCGCCCAGATTGAACCAGGTCGGCTCCCCGAAGCGCACCATCTCGCCGAGCGTCCGGAAGCTCTCGTCGCGCAGGCCCCAGCCCCGGTCTTCGTCGATGAGACCGGCGAGGGTATAGCAGATGGTGTCGAGGTCCGGCGAGACGTGGAGGCCCCAGATCGCGGCGTCATCGCCAGTGTTGCCGACGACGGTCAGCGCTCCCGGCGGCAAGAGCGCGTCGAGGCCCCGAAGGAGCTTGGCGGCACCGGTGCCACCGGCTAAGGCCACGAGGCGCATGGGCGAGTCGCTCCGCTCAGCGGAAGGCGGGAGAGGTGCGCCGGTCCCGGCCGCGGGCGGCGGCGCTCCAGAGAGCACTGCCCCCGCGCCAGCCGAATAGTCCTATGCCCGGTCGGCCCCGAAAGGATTCCGCAAGCTCGGCTTCGGGTACGGGGATGAAACCCAGGCGCACCCAGACCCGATCGAGTCCTTGGGGCCTGACGAAGACCGTGTCGATCTCGGCGGCCCCCGCGTGCGCCAGCGCCTGCTCGACCAGCTGCGCGGCAGCCTCGAGCGCGGACTCCGTATCGGCTCCCGCCGGAGCGGCCACCGCCGGCCCATCGAGCATGGCCGAGCCGCCTGCCCGCTCCATGAAGAGCGCGCCCACCATCCGCTCGCCGTCCCAGGCGCCCCAGCCTTCCTGCGCTCCCGCGGGGGGCTCCCCCGCGCCCACGAAAGCGAAGAGCTCGCGGGCCGCGGCCGCTCCCGTGGCCTCGAGCGGCCGGACGGTCAAACGTTCCCAGGCGCTACTTCTTGCCAAGCACCGAGTCCTTGAGGCTCTTGGCGAGCCGGAACTTGACCACGCGCTTGGCGGGGATCTTGAGCGGCTCGCCCGTCTGCGGGTTCCGGCCCATGCGCGCCTTGCGGTTGGCCAGGACGAGCCGCCCGAACTGGGGCAGCACGAAAACGTTCTTGGCCTCCTTGACGGCGAGCGCTTCCAGATGGTCGAAGAACTCCACGACCTGCTTCTTGGCGAGGCCGCTTTTCTGTGACATATGGGCGATGATCGCGGACTTCGTCATGGATTTTGCCATCCGGCATTCCTCCGTCTCGGGGTTGAGGGGGTCGAATCGGCCGTTGCTGGCGACCGGTGCGGAAAGCCAAGGCCGGATTGTACCCGAGCGCGGCCGGCTGGTAAACACCGACATTGCAAACGGCTCAGCGCGGTGGCGTCTCCGAGCGCTCCGGATGCAGGAAGCGAAATTCTCCCGAGGAAGCGAGGCGGCGATACGAGCCGAACCGCGCCTCGGCATCGGCGACGTGGTCGAGGGGCGAGTCGTCCTCATCGGCTGCGCTCGTGTAGACCTTGACGAGCTCATAGAGCGTGGTGCGGCGCGCGGGCACCCGCCCCGCTTCGCGCACGAGGCGACGCAGTTCGGCGGGCGGGACGAGCTGGCCAAACCCCGCCCCCGCGGACGTCGAGATCGACTCGTTGATCAAAGTGCCCCCGAGATCGTTGGCGCCCGCGGCCAGGAGATATTGCGCCATCTTCGGGCCTTCCTTGACCCATGAAGCCTGGATATTTCTGAAGGAGGGCCCGAGCATGAGCCGCGCGAGGGCGTGCATCTTCACGACCTCGATACCCGTGGCGCCCTGACGCACGTCGGGCACGAGGCCGCGGCGGTACATGGGCGCCTCCTGGTGGATGAGGGAGAGCGGCACGAACTCCGTGAAGCCGCCCGTCTGACGCTGGATGTCCCGCAGGAGTGCCATGTGGTGGATCCAGTGAGCCGGCGTCTCGACGTGTCCGTACATGATGGTGGAGGTGGTGCGGATGCCGAGGGCATGGGCGGAGGTGATGACCTCGATCCACTGGTCTACCGTGATGCGGCCCCGCGCGATCCGGTCGCGAATGTCTTGATCCAGGATCTCGGCGGACGTTCCCGGCAGCGTGCCGAGCCCCGCCGCCCGCAGGGTCTTGAGGTAGTCGGGGATGGGCAGTCCGGAACGGAGGCTCCCGTACAGCACTTCCTCGGGGGAGAAGGCGTGAAGATGCATCTCGGGCACGGCGGCCTTGATGGCCCGACAGAGGTCGACGTAGTAGGAGCCGTCGAGCTTGGGGGGCAGCCCCGCCTGGATGCATACCTCGGTGGCCCCCATGTCCCAGGCCTCGACGGCGCGGCGAACGACCTCCTCGAGGGGCAGGAAGTATCCTTCCTCCTCGCGGTGGTCGCGGCTGAAGGCGCAGAAGGTGCAGTGCTTGATGCAGACATTGGTGAAGTTGATGTTGCGGTTGACGACGTAGGTGACGATGTCTCCGGCCTGACGGCGGCGCATCTCGTCCGCCACGAGGGTGAGGGCGTGCAGCTCGCGTCCGGCCACCCCGGTGAGCCGGATGCCCTCGTCCACGGTGAGCTCTTCGCCCTCCAGGGCGCGGCCGAGCATGCGGCGCACATCGCGGTCGATCCAGTCGAGGTTGATGGCCATGGGGGATTGGGTCGAGGCGCGGTCGTTCAGTTCCACGTTCGCCACCTTTCCAGATCGGATCTCACGAGACCCCGCTCGTCCACGAGGCCGGCCACGCGGGGCCGCAGGGACTCGTGGAGGAATTCGGGGCGGGTCACGTATTCGGGGTAGAGAGCCAGCCGTTCGCGCAGCTCGAGGCCGGCCCGCTCGGTGGCGCGCCGGAGCGCCCCGAGCCCGGGCCACGGTCTCTCCGGGTTGATGTGATCGGGCGTCAGGGGCGAGACCCCGCCCCAGTCGTTGATGCCGGCCGCGGGCAGGGCATCGAAATCACCCGACGACAGATTCGGCGGGACCTGGATGTTCATCTCGGGCCCGAGGAGCAGCCGGGCCACCGCGGCCGTCCGCAGAAGGTCGATCATGTCAGGCTCGGGATGGTCGCGCATCGGGATACCCGGCTTGCGCCGGAAGTTCTGAACGATGACCTCCTGGATATGGCCGTGGCGCTCGTGGAGATCGCGGATGGCCAGGAGGGCCTCGATCCGCTCCGCGTGGGTTTCCCCGATGCCCATGAGGATGCCTGTGGTGAAGGGGATGGCCAGCTTGCCCGCCAGCGCGATGGTGCGGAGTCGCCGCGCGGGCACCTTGTCGGGGGCACGGTCATGGGCCATGCCGGGGCCGAGCAGGCGTTCGGACATGGTCTCCAGCATGATCCCCATGCTGACATTGACCTCGCGAAGCGCGACGAGGTCGCGCTCTCCCATGACTCCGGGATTGGCATGCGGCAGGAGCCCGGTCTCCTTCAGGACGAGCCCGCAGACCTCCCGCAGGTAGTCGAGGGTGCTTCGATGGCCCCGGCGACGGAGGAAATCGCGATGCTCGGCGAACAGGGCCTCGGGCCTGTCGCCGAGGGAGAAGAGCGCTTCCTTGGCCCCGAGCCGCACGCCCGCACGGGCAAGGGCCAGCACCTGGTCGGGCGTCATGGTGAAGGCGCCCGGCTCCCCCGGATCGCGCCGGAAGGTACAGTAGCCGCAATAGTCACGGCAAAGCGTGGTCAAGGGGACGAATACCTTGGCCGAGAACGTGAGACGCCGCCCGCGTCCGCGGTCTCTGAGGGCGGCCGCGGCTCCGAGAAGCTCGGGCAGCCGGATCTCCGGCGTGTCGAGGAGGGCCACCGCCTCGTCGGCCGTGGGCGTCCTGCCGCCCAGGACCCGCTCGAGGGCGTCTAGCTCGCGTACGGCCATCGGAGCACCTTCTGCGGCGTGATGCGGATCATGGTGCCCTGCTCGCGCGAGAGGCCCATGGCGCGGTACTGGGGGTACTTGGAGAGCAGGAGCTCGGCGGCGGCCGCGAAGTCCTCGCCCGTCGTGACCACGTCGGCCAGCCCTTGCAGGATGACCCAGCGCAGCCGGCTCCAGTCCTCGTCGTATTCATCGATGACGAGGGAGACCTTGGGATTCTCCCTGATATTGCGCACCCGCTTCAGATCGTCGGCGGCCCGGCGCTTGGGCTTGGCGTCCACCGCCGAGTAGACCGCCCGGCCATCGAAGGCATAGCAGATCGGCAGGACCAGCGGCTGCCCTGACGCGTCCACGGTGGCGAGCCGTCCCACGCGAGCGCGCGTGATGAAGTCGCTCACCTCGGATGTCAGCCCGCTCATGCCCGCTTGATGGAGCGGGGAAGACGACCGCGGACCTCATCGGCGAAGCGCTCCATCAGGGCGAGTTGGCCCTTGAGGTCCGGGGCCACGAGGTCGAAGACGAAGTGGGTGACCCCGAGCGCTGCGTAGGTCGTGATGTCGCGGATCACCTCTGCCGCCGTTCCGCGGAAAAGGGTGCGGTCCCCGGCCGCCGGCTTGGCACGCCGGGACAGCACTTCCAGAGGGCAGCGGAAGCTGAGGGTGACCGCCTTGGGGTCACGCCCGGCCTTTCGCGCCCAGTCATGCACGATGGCGACCTTGTCCTTGAATTCCTCGGGCAGGAGCATGGCGGGCGGTCTGAGCCCGATAGGGTGCCAGCCGTCCGAGAGCTCGCCGGCCCGGCGGAGCGCCACATCGGTGTGGCCCCCCGTCCAGATCGGGATACCGCCGGGCTGACGCGGCTTGGGGAGAGCGCTCACGGCGTCCATCTTGTAGAAGCTTCCCTGCCAGCTCACCGGCTCGCGGCTCCAGCACTCGCGCATGAGCCGGAGGTACTCGTCCGTCACGGGACCACGCCGCTCGAAGGCCTCGGCGCGAAGCGCCTCGAACTCCTCCTTGAACCAGCCCACACCCGCCCCCAGGATCACCCGCCCCGCCGACAGCACGTCGAGCGTGGCCAGCATCTTCGCCGTCACCACGGGGTTGCGGTAGGGGATGACGAGGACACTCGTGCCCAGGCGGAGCCGGGTGGTCTCGCCGGCCAGAAAACTCATCAGGGTCAGGGGCTCGAGATAGCCATTCGTCCACTCGGTCGCGAACTTTCCCGTTGGCGAATATGGATAGGCCGAGGCGTTCGACATGGGAATCACCACATGGTCGGTCACGAAGATCGAGGAATAGCGGAGGGCCTCGGCCTTGTGCGCCAACTTGACCAGCACATCGGGGGTCGCGAGCGGTCCGCGGCCTGGAAGGGCGAAGCCGAAGTCCATGGCGCAGCCATATTGCGCGCCGGTCTGGGACCTGTCAAGGCGAGGGGGCGGTTCCGCTCAGTCGGCGTTTGACGGCCAGAAATGGCAGATACCACATCGAGTATTGGTTTAGGTGCACGATGCTATCTGGTTGAATTCGAAACCCTGTATCGCTGTCAGTCTGTGTTCGATAGCCTCGGTGTCAACCTGGTGACACTTTTCCGGATGCTGTGCTAGGTTGGGGATGCCATGCGTTTGTCCTACAAGGTCTTCATGACGTCTGCTCTCATCATCGTCACCCTGCTCGGCGTGGCGGGCTGGAGCCTCCTGGCCATCAACCGGCTGGTCGAGGTGAATCGAGGGCTCGCCACTCAGGCCTTGCCGGCGCTCCGCATGGGCGCCGTGCTCCGCGAGCAACTGACAAGTCTGACCCGGGTGGAGCAGGACGCGGCCTCGAGCAGGGAAGAGGTCCGGAAGGTCTGGAATGACCGGGCGGCGCGGATGGCCAAGGACTTCGATCTCCTTCGTGCCTTCCTGGGCTCGGACGAGGAGCGCACATTCCACCACGAGGCCATGGTCGCCTTCGCCACGTATCGACGACTGGCCGCCACGAGTGGTGGGCCCGACCGTGAGGTTCGCCGGGCGGCTTCGCTGACGGCGAGCGGTATCGACCGCTTGCTCGCGGCGACCTATGCCGCGCTCGACGAGGCCCAGCTCGAGGCCCGCGAGCTCGAAGGCCGTACCTGGAACACGGTGTACTGGTGGATGCTGGCGGCCGTCGCGGTGGCCCTGGCCGCCACGGGCTTCCTGACCCTGCACATGACTCTCGCGCTCCGCGGGCTCTCCGTGGCCACGGCCCAGCTCGCCGAAGGCGCGTTCACGCAGCCCCTGCCCGTGAGGAGCCGGGACGAGATCGGCCAGCTCGCGCGCTCGTTCAACAGAATGGCGGAGCGGCTGCACGAGGTAGAGCAGCTGAAGGAAGAGTTCTTCTCCCACATTTCTCACGAGCTCCGGACCCCGCTCACCTCGGTGAAGGAGGCGACCCATCTTCTCCTGGAGCGCGTCCCCGGTGAGCTCACTCCGAAGCAGACCCGGCTCGTCGAGATCATCGGGGCCAGCTCCGATCGGCTGCTCCGGCTGGTCAACCAGGTGCTCGAGCTTTCGCGACTGCGCGCGCGGGTGCTGCCGCTGGAGAAGCGACGGGTTGACATGGAGAAGGTGGTGGCGCGCGCCCTCGACGAGCTGCGTCCGCAGGCGGAGGAGCGAGGTCTGGTCATCGGCCGGGCGACCAGCGGGGTGAACTTCGACATCCAGGGAGACGAAGACCGCCTCCTGCGCGTCCTGGTCAACCTCGTGGGCAATGCCGTCAAGTTCACGCCGCCGGGCGGCTCGCTCACGGTGGGATTGGCCGACGTCGGAGATGGGCTCGAGATCTCGATCGAGGACACGGGGGCCGGCATCCCGGCCGCGGACCTGTCGCGCATCTTCGATCCCTACAAGCAGGCGCACCGAGGACGCGGCGGCTCCGGGCTGGGGCTCGCCATCGTCAAGGGACTCGTGGAGGCCCACGGCGGGACGGTCGCTGTCGAGTCGGAAGTCGACCGGGGCAGCCGGTTCCTGGTGCGTCTGCCCAGGGAAGCGGCGCCCGCCGACCTCTCGGGTGCCGCGGTGGGAGTTCGGGCGTGAAGGCCGCGCGGGCGCTGGTGGTCGACGACGACCCGGATATCCTGGCCGTCCTCGAGATGAGGCTCGAGTCCATCGGGCTCGACGTGTCGGTGGCGCGCAGCCACCAGGAGGCCCTGCTCCTGTTGAACCAGCACGGCTTCGACGTCGCCCTCTTCGACCTGCGCATGGAGCCCGTCAACGGGCTCAAGCTGATGGAAGACGCGCACACCCGGTACCCGCGCCTGCCCGTACTCATCATGACGGCTCACGGAACCATCGAAAATGCCGTGGAGGCGGTCCGGCAGGGGGCCTTTGACTACCTGACCAAGCCCTTCGTGCCGGAGGAGCTTCGCGGAAAAGTGGGCCGCGCGCTCTCCGAGCGCCGCTGGGCGCGAGATCGCACGCTGCTTCGGGCCGTGGGGGAGGCGCTCGGATCGTCGGGCACCATGGACCGCATCTTCGAGACGGTCGCCCACGCCACGGTGGAAGCCACGGAAGCGGTGCGGGCGGCCGTGTTCCTGCTGGAGGACGGGCGTCTGGTGACCATGGCGATGGCCGGCGAGGGCGCGGAGGACGCCGCCGTTCCCCGCGCGGGTTCCCTCGACGAGCTCGGTCGCGCGGCGCGCCTCGTGATCGACAAGAAGATGCCCGCGACCATGGCCGGGGAAGGCCGACGCGTGATCATGGGCGCTCCTCTCTTCGACGGGGGCGGCGCCGCCGGCGCGCTCGTGGTCGAGACTCCCGTCGAGCCCACGGCCGAGGACATGGAGCTCCTCGCCCTCTTCTCCTCTCAGGCGGCCATCGCTCTCAAGAATACCCGTGAGCTCGAGCGGCTGAGAAGCGGAGCCCTGGCCGCCCTGGGCAGAATGGCGGCCCAGGTGGCTCACGAGCTTCGAAATCCCCTCGGCGGGCTCAAGCTCTTCGCCGAGTACCTCGAGCACAGGCTCGACAAGGCCGCCGACGCGGAAGGCGCGGATGTGGCGCGCAAGATCAGCCGGGAGATCGACCACATGACTGAGCTCGTTCGTGAGATCACCCAGTTCGGCAGACCCGCCGCGCTGCGCCGAACGCCCACTACCCTCAACGGGCTTCTCGAGTCCTGCCTGGCCTTGGCCCAGGCCCGCGTCAAGGACGCGGGTATCCGTGTCCTCCAGGAGCTGGCCGGGGGCCTGCCGCCCGTATGGCTCGACCCCCGCGAGATGCGGAAGGTCTTCCTGAACCTCCTCGTCAACGCCTTCGAGGCCCTCGAGAGAGGCGGCACGCTCGTCCTGCGCTCGTGCCTGGCCGACCCGGGATGGGTCGAGGTCTGCGTCGAGGATACCGGCACCGGCATGGCCGAGGAGACTCGTGCGCGCATGTTCGATCTCTTTTTCACGACGAAGGAGACGGGCACCGGTCTGGGGATGCCTATCGCGCGATCGGTGGTGGAGCAGCACGGCGGTCGCCTCGAGGTCCGCAGCCAGCTCGCGCGCGGTACCCAGATCCGGGTCCTCCTGCCCGTGGAGGCGCCGTGAAGCCCGCCGTCCTCGTGGTGGACGACGAGCCCAGCATTGCCGACGGACTCCGCCTCATCCTCGAGCGCGAGGGATACGCGGTGGACACCGCGGGCAGCATCGCCGAGGGCGCCGCCTGCCTCGACGCCCAGGACTTCGCGCTGGCCCTGGTCGATCTGGTTCTTCCCGACGGGGACGGGATCGGGCTCCTGAAGCTTCTCCGGGCTCGCGATCCGGACATTGAGGTCATCATCATGACCGGCCATGGCTCCATCTCTAAGGCCGTGGAGGCGACCAAGGAGGGCGCCTTTTACTTCGTGGCCAAGCCCTTCGATTCGGGCGAGATGCTCACCCTGCTCGGCAAGGCCCTCGAGCGGCGGCTCCTCCTCGCCGAGACCTCCGACCTCAAGCGCCAGCTCGCCGAGCAGCTGGGCTATGGCGAGCTGCTCGGCAGCTCCCCGAGCATGCGGCGGGTCTTCGAGCTCCTCGACTCGGTGGCCGCCTCCGACGCCAACGTCTTCATCGTGGGCGAGAGCGGCACGGGCAAGGAGCTCGCCGCGAACGCCGTGCACGCCAAGAGCCCGCGGGCGGAAGGGCCGTTCGTCAAGATCAACTGCGCCGCGCTGCCCAAGGACCTGATCGAGTCCGAGCTCTTCGGGCATGTCAAAGGCGCCTTCACCGGCGCGACCTCCGAGAAGCCGGGCCTCCTCGAGGAGGCTCACAAAGGCTCCATCCTCCTCGATGAGATCAGCGAGATGCCCCCCGATCTCCAGGCCAAGCTCTTGCGGGTGCTCGAGGACCGGAGCGTGCGCCGTCTCGGCGGCACGCGCGCGGTGCCCGTGGACTTCCGGCTCATCTCCTCCACGAACCGGGACCCCGAGTCGGCGGTGCGGGACGGCTCCCTGCGCCAGGATCTCTACTTCCGGATCAATACGGTCACCGTCGCCCTGCCCCCGCTGCGGGAGAAGACCCAGGACATCCCGCTCCTGGCCAAGGGCTTCCTCGAGCGCTTCCGGCTCAAGCACGGCCGGACGGTCGAGGGCATTGACCCCGAGGCCTTCCGCCGGCTGCTCTCATACCCCTGGCCGGGCAATGTGCGCGAGCTCGAGCACGTCATCGAGCGCGCGGTGCTCGTGGCGCGCGGGAAAGAGATCACGGCCACGGACCTGCCGGAAGCCCTCAATGCGGGCGCCCCCATCGTCTCCGCCGGACCGCCCGCCGGCTCGCTCGAGGAGATCGAGCGCGCCTCCATCGTGCGGGCCCTCGAGACCACGGGCTGGAACAAGCAGGCGGCCGCGGTCATCCTCGGCCTCCGGCGGCCGACCCTCTATTCGAAGATGCGTCGCCACGGCATCCCCCAGCGCCGCACGACGTAGAGCTGGCCGTCTGGGCGTGGACAGTGTCACAGGGCGATGTCAAGACCGTGACGGGGGAAATGAGGTACAGCGGCCGCAAATAGCTGTTTCCCCGTCAGCTCGCCCGCGGCAGGAATCCTGCAACCCGTCTTGCCTAGGAGGTGCTCCGGATGGCGAGGATGCTCGTGGTGGACGATGACCCCGCGTGGAGAGCCCTGTACCGAATGGGCTTCGAGAGCGACTTCGAGGTCTTTGAAGCCGTAGATGGCCTCGATGCCCTGGCGACCTTGGACCGCGTGAAGCCCGACGTCATCGTGCTCGACCTGCGCATGCCTCACCTCGACGGCATCGGATTCCTGCGCCAGCTCGATCGGCGCGGCGTCAAGGTTCCGGTCGTCGTCTGCTCCGGCACTTTCACCATGGAGAGCCCACCCGCCATCCCGGGGGTCTTCCCAGCTCAGAAGTCGCCGGACATGCAGGGTATCTGGAGCGCGCTCGAGGCAGCTCTGCCTCAGGGCAATGGCGACAGCGAGGCCGCCGGCAGGCCTCGGCGCGTCGTCGAAGCCACGGTCTGGCGCGACTGATCCCTTAAGACTCACCGCCTCGGCTCCTGCCTAGCGCCGAGGCACTTTTCACCTTCTGCCCACCGATTGGGCAGAAGCCTGCTTTTCGCGCCTTTCCCCACCTCGGACAACCCATTGAATTGCCTGGCTTGAATGGAATACAGTCACCCCGGCATGGCAGGTGCAACCCAGACCGCCGCGGGAGGAGCCATGAAAAAGATCGAGGCTGTCATCAAGCCGTTCAAGCTCGACGACGTCAAGGAGGCGCTCACCGGCATCGGCGTCATCGGCATGACGGTATCGGAGGTCCGCGGGTTCGGTCGCCAGAAGGGCCACACCGAGCTGTATCGAGGCGGTGAGTACACCGTGGACTTCCTGCCGAAGATCAAGGTCGAGGTGGTGGTACCGGACAGCCTGACCGACAAGGTCGCGGGCGTCCTGGCCGCCGCGGCCAAGACGGGAAATATCGGCGACGGCAAGATCTTCATCCACCCCGTGGACACGGCCATCCGGATCCGCACCGGTGAGCGCGACGAGAGCGCGCTCTGAGCGAGTCGACCAAGGAGGACAGGGTGCAATGAGAGCATTTCCGCTCACCGTGACAATCCTGCTGATGGCGGCGGTGGCGCTGGTCGGGGCTGGCGACCTCTGGGCCCAGGCGCCGGCCACCCCGCCCGCGGCCGCGGCACCGGCGGCAGCGCCCGCGCCGGCGCCGAAGATCGACAGCGGCGACACGGCATGGCTGCTGATGTCCTCCGCCCTCGTGCTGCTGATGACAGCACCGGGGCTGGCGCTCTTCTATGGCGGCATGGTCCGTCAGAAGAACGCCCTCGGCACCCTCATGCACAGCTTCATCATCCTGGCCCTGATCTCGGTGCAGTGGGTGCTCTGGGGCTATAGCCTGGCCTTCGGCCCGGACAAGGGTGGCATCATCGGGGGCCTCGAGTGGGTGGGCCTCCGTGGTGTCGGCGCCGCGCCCAACCCGACCTACGCGGCCACTGTTCCTCACCAGGCCTTCATGCTCTTCCAGATGATGTTCGCGGTGATCACGCCCGCGCTGATCACGGGCGCCTTCGCCGAGCGCAAGAAGTTCTCGACCTTCATCGTCTTCGTCCTCGCGTGGGCGACTCTGGTCTACGACCCCCTTGCGCACTGGGTATGGGGCGACGGGGGATGGCTCAAGAGACTGGGCGCCCTCGACTTTGCCGGCGGCACCGTCGTGCACATCTCGTCAGGGGTGTCGGCCCTCGCGGCCGTGCTCGTGATCGGAAAGCGACGGGGTTTTGGCCAGCATCCCATGCCGCCGCACAACCTGCCCTTGACCGTGATGGGGGCGAGCCTGCTGTGGTTCGGCTGGTTCGGATTCAATGCGGGGAGCGCGCTGGGGGCCAACGCCCTGGCCGCGCACGCGTTCACCACCACCAATACCGCGGCGGCCGCCGCCGCCCTCGGCTGGATGCTCACGGAGTGGAGCTCGCGCGGCAAGCCCACGGTGCTCGGGGCCGCCTCGGGCGCGGTGGCGGGGCTCGTCGCCGTCACTCCGGCCGCGGGCTTCGTGACGCCCATGGCCGCCCTCGTCATCGGCGCCCTCGCGGGCATCGTCTGCTACACGGCCTGCAACCTCAAGACCAAGCTGGGCTATGACGACTCGCTCGACGTCGTCGGCGTGCACGGCGTGGGCGGCACCTGGGGCGCCCTCGCCACCGGCATCTTCGCCACCAAGGCCGTCAACGCCGACGGGGCCAATGGTCTCCTCTATGGCGACCCCGGACAGCTGTGGAAGCAGCTCGTGGCCGTGGTGGCGACCATTGTCCTGGGCTTCGTCATGACGGCGGTCATCCTTAAGGTGCTCGACGCCATCATGGGTCTGCGCATCAACGAGGAGGATGAGATGGCGGGTCTCGACCTCTCGCAACATTCGGAGACGGCCTACGCCCTCGGCGGCTCGACCTACGGAGAGTACGGCATGAGCGGCGGGGGCGGCGGCGCGTTCTCGGAGGCGGTGCGAGCCGCCCAGGCCAAGCGCCCGGCCCACTAGGAAGGTCGTGGTCTTGACGGGCTGAAGACAACCGCATAGGGTATCCGGGCCGGCGGGGCACCGACGCTTCGCCGGCCCGGCATTTTGCTCCCACGTCACGGCAAAGGAGGCAGAGCGCATGACCCCGAAGGACGT
>DASYTI010000095.1 GCA_036002485.1 Candidatus Methylomirabilota bacterium
CCGGGCATCAGACGATCTTGTCGTAGACGCCGGGCGGGATGACGCGATAGACCTGCAGCGGCTGGGAGACGTTCTTGAAGCTCTTCTCGCCGAGGTTCTCGAGCACGAGAGCCACGCGGATGCGCTCGGCCGTGGCGGGGCCGACCACGATCTCGCCGCCCTGGGCCGAGCCCGCGAAGCGCGCGGCCAGGTTGGTGGTGGGGCCCGTGGCCGTGAAGGTCCAGCGCTGGGAGCCGGCCCCGCCGATCTTGGTAGCCCCCACCAGCGCCTCGCCCGTGTTGATGCCCATGTGCAGGGCGATCTCCGGGAAGACGCCCGCGTGCTCCTCGTTCAGCTCGCCGGTCTTGGCGCGAATGGCCAGAGCGGCCCGCGCGGCGTTCATGGCGTGGTCGATGGCGCGGCCGGGGTCCTGCCGGCTCTGGCCCTGGAAGATGACCATGAGCCCATCGCCCGCCGTCTCGTTGATGTCGCCGTGATGCGCGCGGATGATCTCGAGAAAGCCCGAGAAGTAGGTCTGCACGAGCTGGTTGAGGCGCTTGGCTTCGAGCTGCTCGGACAGGCGCGTATAGCCGGCGATGTCGAGAAAGAGAACGGAGACCTCTTCCTGCCGCTTCTGGAGCTGGGTGGCCGTGGGGTCGCGCTCGAGCAGCTCCTTGACGGCGTCGGGGACGAACTTCGACAGCTCCCCCTTGAGCTGTTCGAGAACTTCCAACCGCTGGCGCGAGGCCTGCAAGTCGTCGAGGGTGGAGGCGAGCTCGGCATTGCGGGTCTCGAGATCCTGCTGGGCCGTGGCGAGCCGGGCCGTCATGTCGTTGAGGGCCCCGCCCAGCTCGGCCACCTCGTCACCGGAGTCGGCGGAAACCCGGACCGCGAAATCGCCCTCGCCGATGCGGCGGGCGGCCAGGGCCAGGTTCTGGATGGGGCGCACCACCACGAAGCGCATCACGAGGGCGAGGGCGCCGGCCGCCACGATGATGGTGACGATGCCGACCATGATCTGGCGATTGCGCTGGGCCTGCACGGCGGCCAGCACGGGCGCCATGGAGGTCTGCACGCGCACCACCGCGCGCACCTTGTGGTCGGTGCCGTGGCAGCCCTGGCAGCGCTCCTGGTTCGGGATGGGCTGGTGTAGTGTGAAGAGCACGACGCCGTTCTGCTCCTCGAGCGACTCCTGGGTCTGGACGGTCTCGACGGCCTTCTTGAAGAGCGGGCTCGTCATGACGGCGCCCGCGGGGCGCGCCATCTTCTCGATGCTGGCCGCCACGCCCTTGGGTAGGTCCGCTTCCTTCGAGACGGCCTTCAAGGTCTCGAGATCGGTGAAGGCCTCGACGCCGGTGCGCCGGTAGATGGTGAGGCCCTCCACGGGCGTGGTGCTCTGCATCTCCTGGATGAGCCCGCGCGTGATGTCGGGGCGCTCCTGGAGCATGGCGCTCTCGATGCTGGCGATCAGGGTCATGGTCAGCCGCCGCGCCGCGTTCTTGCTCTGCTCGACGAGGAGATCGGCCTCGCGCTGGATGGTCAGGATGGTCGAGATCCCGAAGCCCACGATGAGGACGATCACGATGAGCACCGTGATCTTGACGGTGAGCGAGGCCGCGGGCAGCTTCACGGTCAAATCCGGGCCGCGCGGCCGGCCCAGTAGGGCTCGCGGAGCAAGCGCTTGAGGAGCTTGCCCGCGGCATCACGCGGGAAGTCCTCGTGGAAGGAGACCTCGCGCGGCACCTTGTAGTCGGCCACATGGCGCCGGGCGAAGGCCATGACGGCCTCGACGGTGAGCCGGGCGCCCGGCTGGAGCTGCACGGCCGCGTGGACGCGCTCGCCCCAGTCGTCATCGGGCACGCCGAAGACGGCCACGTCCTGGATGTCCGGGTGGCGGTGCAGGGCGTCCTCGACCTCGGCGGGATAGATGTTCACCCCGGCCGAGATGATCATGTCGCGCTTGCGGTCGCAGATGTAATAGAAGCCGTCGGCGTCCATCCGGGCGACATCCCCCACCGAGTACCAGTCGCCGCGCCGCATCCCTTCCGTCGCCACGGCGTCCTTGTAGTATTCGTCGAGGATGCCGGAAAAGCGTTTGACGTAGAGCTCGCCCGGCTCGCCCATCGGCACGGGCCGCCCGTCATCGTCGAGGAGGGCCAGCTCGCGCCCCGGCGCGGCCCGGCCGCACGACCCGGGCCTGGCCAGGACCTCCTCGGGCCGCAGGATGGTGTTCACCCCCAGCTCCGTCGAGCCGTAGAACTCGTAGAGCGCCGGCCCGAAGTATTCGAGCACGGCTTCCTTCACACGCATGGGACAGGGCGCCGCCGCCATGATGATGGCCCTCATGGAGGATACGTCGTAGCGGGCACGGACGGATGCAGGCAGGTCGACGATGCGCTTGAGAAGCGTGGGGGCCATGAAGGTGCTGCTGCAGCGGTGACGCTCGATGTGGGCGAGGGCCTGCTCGGCGTCGAACTTGGGCATGACGACCACGGTGCCGCCCACGATGTGCGTGTAGGAGGCCAGGCCGCCCGGTGCCGAGTGGTACATGGGTCCGGCCACCAGGTGGACGTGATTGGGATCGGTCAGGTCCATGGCCTTGAGCGTCTCCATGAGGCTCTGCATGTCCAGGGTGCGGCGGAGCGCGCCCTTGGGCTTCCCCGTAGTGCCGCCGGTATAGATGATGGAGGAGAGAACGGCCTGCCCCGCCTCGACCGTGACAGGCGTGGCTGCGCCCGCGGCGACGAGATCGTCGAGATGCCGCGCCCAGGGCCGCCGCTCAACGCCGACGAGGATCCACTGACGGACCTTGCGAGCCTGGCCCCGCACGGCTTCCGCCACCGGGAGGAAATGGTCTCCCACGAAGACGGCCCCGGCATCGGAGTGGTCGAGGATGTACGCGACCTCCTCGGCCACGAGCCGGTGATTCATGGGCGCGGGAATGGCGCCCACGGCGCGCGCGGCCGCGCTCGCCAGTAGGTGCTCGAGCGAGTTCTCCGTGTAGATGATGACGTGCTGGCCGGGCGCGATGCCGAGATCCACCAGCCCATGGGCCAGGCGATTGCGCCGCTCGACGTACTCGGCCCAGCTCCACACGCGCTCGCCCTGGATGAGCGCGGGCTTGTCGGGATGATTGCCGGCATGGAGGGCCAGGATGTCCATCGCTTCTCTCCGGCTTCTAGCACAAAGCGCGGGGAAACTCCAGAAGACCAGCGCGCGAGTGGTGTCTCTCTTTGCTAGACTTCGAGACGCAGCAGAGGGGAAGGGCCGCCTCCAAGGGGTTGAGCGACTCCACGAGGAGCTTCTTCGGCACGTGAAAGTGAGTCTTCGTTCCCTCCGTCGGAAGGATCAGGCGGCCGTGCGCCGCCTTGTGCAGCTCTATATCTACGATCTCGGCGGCGACCGCTGGGGCGCGGAGGCTGATGGCACGTTCGGTTCTCGGGCCTGGCATAGGCGGTTCTGGACGCGCCGCGGGCGGCATCACTTCGTCATTCGCGTAGACGGAAGGCTGGCCGGCTTCGCGCTGGTCGCCGATCGCGCGCACTTCGCCGGCGCCGGCGTGCGAGAGATCAGCGAGTTCTTCGTGCTGCGCAAGTATCGCCGTCGCGGCGTGGGCACCCGCGTCGCGCGAATCCTTTTCGCGCGCTTCCCGGGCCGCTGGGAGCTCGCAGAGCTCACGTGGAACGTCGCGGCGCGGCGCTTCTGGCGTCGCTCGATGAAGCGCTGCGCGGTCGGCGGTGTCATGGAGCGCCGACGCCGTCACGGTGACCTCAGCTTTTTCGTGCAGCACTTCGCGACGGCTCGGGAGAAACTTTGATGACGGGAAGGCCAGGCCAACGTGTGACCCGTTCCAGCCCAAAGGAGAACTCGGAATGCGTAGGGCAATCGGCGTCTGTCTCGCCCTCGTGCCTCTGGTCCTCAGCTCCTCCTCCATGGCGCAGCCGCCCGGTCTCGCGAGGCCCCAGCTGCTCCTGCGCGAGATCGTCCAGGGCATGCCCACGAGGGAGAAACAGGAAGTGCGGGTGCTCACGGCGAGCTTGAATCCGGGCGACAAGACGGTGTTTCATACACACCGCTCCCCCGTGACCGTCTACGTCCTCGAAGGCGCCTTCACGCTGGAGATGGAGGGGCGCCCGCCTGTCACCGTAAAAGCCGGTGAGGCCATGATAGAGCCGCCGCACGTGAAGATGACCGGCTACAACCGCAGCGCCACCGAGCCGCTCCGGGTCGTGATCTTCTACGTGAGCGATCCGGACACGCCGTTCCTCGATCCCGTCCAGTAGCGACAGGGAGTCAGGGCGCGGACTACTCCGCCCCGCCCCGGCGGCGGAGGGCCTCGGCGGCCGGCGCGCGATCGAGGCGCACGGCGTACCAGAGGGGCGTGAGGCTGCGGGCATCACGGGCGTTGACGTCGGCGCCTCCGGCCAGCAGCACTTCCACGAGCTCCGCCCGGCCGTCCCAGCTCGCCAGATGAAGCGGGGTCACGCCCTCGCCGTCGCGCGCGTTCGGGTCGGCGCCCTTGCTGAGGAGAAGCCGCGCGAACTCCGGCTTCCGCATGACGACCGCCGCGTGGAGCGCGGTCTGTCCCGACTTGTCCTGCCCCCGCACGTTTGCGCCCTTGGCCACGAGCAGCTCGGCCGCCGCCACGAAATCGGCGGCCAGCGCCGCCTGCAGGAGGGGCCGATCATAGAAGTCAGTCGCGTCGAGCCGCGCGCCCTTGGCGATGAGGAGCGCGATGATGTCCACGGAGGGCTTTGCATTCCTGTTGATCAGAGCCCACACGATCGGGGGCTTGCCGCCCTTGTCGAGCGCATTGACGTCGGCGCCGTGAGCCAGGAGGAGCTCGGCCACGGGCCCGCTCCGCGCATAAGCCGCGTTGTGGAGCGGCGTCCGTCCCTTCTCGTCGTTCGCACGGGGGTCGGCGCCGGCCGCGATGAGGGCCCGCGCCACGGACGTGTCGTTGCCATACGTGGCGCGATGAAGCGGGGTCAGGCCCCCTGAGCTCCTGGCCCGGACGTCGGCGCCCTTCTTGATCATGAGCTCCACGCCCACGAGCAGCCCGCGCTGCACGCAGTGGTCGAAGGGCGTCTCGTCCCCGCCGCTCCGCGCGCGGATGTCCGCGCCACGCGCGAGGAGCAGCTCGACCACGGCCGCCTTGCCCCCGACGCAGGCCGTGTGCAGTGGCGTGAGCTGGTTCTGCCCCGGGCTGTTGAGCAGCGCAGGATCGGCCTCCAGGAGCGCCCGCACCCGCTCGACGTCGCCCCGCATCGCCGCATCATGGATCTCCGCGGCACCGGCGGCAGCCGGAAGCGCGAGAACAACAAGGGCGACGCCCAGAGCGAATGCGCGCACCCGCCTCACCATTTGACCTTGAGGCTCGCCTCGCCCTGCGGCGTCGTCACCACGAACTCGCTGAACTGGAACTGGCTGATCGCGAACGAGCCGAGACGGCCGTGACGCACGAGGTAGAGCTCGAGTGTGCTGCGACGCAGCCTCGGCAGGATCCGCCGGAGCTGCTCAGGAGTGAGCCCCTCGCCCGAGGGCAGCAGCACGGGCGCCGGATCTCGTGGGATGGGCATGCCCATGAGGCCGAACCCCTCCGACGAGGACACGGCGGGACGGGCGCCGGGCGGCCCCGGCGGCGGAGGCACGGCGGTGCGCGGACCTGGTAGGGGCAGGAGGCCAGCTTCGACGCCCGGACGCAGGCGCAAGGGGACGTCGCGCAACTCGGTCTCCGGGGCCGCCACGAAGTTCATGAAGGCCGAGAACGGCATCTTCTGCCCGAACGCCGTCTGCGGCGGCAAGAGATAGGGCTGGTAGCGCTCGGGACGGAAGCTGAGGGGCACGGTGACCTGCGCGTACAGCGTACCGTCGATGATGAACCAGTCGGAGCGGGACTCGCGCGTGCTGAGCGGGCCCACGTCGAAGGGCCGCCCCAGCAGGAAGGCGAGGTTGCGACTCTCGCCGGACTCGTAGACGAAGTAGGCGTCGTCGCCGGCCCGCGGCTGGCTGCGCAACTTGGGATCGCCGAAGAGCTTCTTGGTCCCCGCCACATCCCCTCCCTGGACGCGCTTGACGAAGAGGCGCGCGATGGCCTCGGGGTCAGCGGAGGCGGGAGCGGGACAGAGCGCGATCAGGAGCAGGGCGACGGCGTGGCCAGCCAGCACCACCGATGGGCATGGGCGAAAGACACTCACATGACGAATATAGCTGGAGTCTCCCGCCAGGCCGAAATCCCACGTACACCGGCCAGCCACCCGGCATTTCGGTAACCGGGACGGCTATTTGTCGCAGCCGGAGCGCCCTTCGGCGCAGTAGACGCTCCACCACGGGTCGAGCTTCGTCTTGTCTTCGGGTCCATCGCTCATCGAGTTGGTGAGCGGTCCCTCCCTGAGCCGCGACATGGGCGTTCCCCGTCAGCCACCGACGCCGAGATAGGTGGTCGTGACCTCATGGTTGCCGCGCAGCGCGGCCGGGGTGCCCTCGAACACGATGGTCCCGTGGTCGATGACGTAGACACGGTCGGCGAGCTCGAGGGCCATCTCGGCGTTCTGCTCGACGAGTAGCATGCTCACCCGCTCGCGCTTGAGCTCCCGGACGGTGCTCATGACGGTCTCCACGATCAGCGGCGCCAGCCCCTGGGATGGCTCGTCCAGCAGGAGCAGCTCCGGCCCCGTCAGGAGCGCGCGGGCAATGGCCAGCATCTGCTGCTCGCCTCCGGAGAGCAGGCGCCCCTTACGGTCCAGCACCTCGCGGAGCTTCGGAAAGCGCTCGAGCATGCTCTCCATGGGCCAGCGCGAGCCTGGCCGGCGGGCAATCTCGAGATTCTCGCGCGCCGTGAGGTAGGAGAAGATGCCGCGCGTCTCGGGCACGAGGGCGATGCCGAGCCGCGAGATGCGGTGCGCGGGGAGCCCGGCGATCTCCGCTCCCTTGTAGCTGATGGTGCCGCGCGCCGGCGGCGTGAGGCCGGTGACGGAGCGGAGCGTCGTGGTCTTGCCCGCACCGTTACGGCCCAGCAGGGCCACCACTTCGCCCTTCCCGACCCCGAGCGAGAGGCCGTGCAGGATATGGCCGAGCCCGTAGTAGGTATCGATGCCCTTGATGTCGAGAATCATGAGTCGTCCCGGATCATGGCGCCGCCATACCCCCCAGGTAGGCGCGCCGGACTTCCGCGTTGCGCTGGATCTCTGCCGGCGTCCCCTCGGCGATGACGCTGCCGAAATGCATGACGGAGATCCGATCGGACATGCTCATGACGACGCCGATCTTGTGCTCGATGAGGACGATGGTGTACCGCCCCTTGAGCTTCCGCACGAGGGCCACCATCTTCTGGGTCTCGTCCGGCGAAAGGCCGGCCGCGGGCTCGTCCAGCAGCAAGAGCCGCGGGGCGGCGGCCAGCGCGATGGCCAGCTCGAGCTGCCGCTGCTCGCCGTGGGAGATCTCGCGGGCCGGCTGCCCGGCCTTGTCGGCAAGCCCCACCTCCCCGAGCGCGGCCCGGGCGCGGTCGAGGAGCTCCGGGTACCGATCAGCGCGGCGCCAGGCGAGGCCCCGCCAGGAATCCTGGCGCGCGAAGGCGGCCAGCCACACATTGTCAGCGATGGACAGCGTGGGGAAGATGCTCGTGCGCTGAAAGGAGCGCGCGATGCCGAGGTGGGCGACCTTGTGCGGGGGCGTGCCCGCGATATCACGCCCGTCGAAGATGATGCGGCCAGAGGTGGGCGTGAGCTGCCCCGTGAGCAGATTGAAGAACGTGGTCTTGCCGGCTCCGTTGGGCCCGATCACCGAGTGCAGCGCGCCTTCC
Source organism: Candidatus Methylomirabilota bacterium (assembly GCA_036002485.1). NCBI lineage: Bacteria > Methylomirabilota (SeqCode) > Candidatus Methylomirabilota bacterium. Next base: position 7,781 of record DASYTI010000095.1, read on the forward strand.
TGGACCTCGAGGGTGACGGCGTTGACCGCGGTCAGGGCCCCGAATGCCTTGGTGAGGCCCTCGGTCCTAACGAGCGGCATCGGTCCGAACGGCGGGGGGCGGCCGCCGCGCCGCGCGCCACGCCCAGAGGCGCGCCCACGCCTCGACGACTCCGCCTCGGAAGAACAGCACCACGATCACGAAGGCGACGCCGAGGAGAAGCGGCCAGCGCGCCCACATGGCGCTGACCGACTCGGAGAGCCAGATGAACACGAAGGAGCCGATGACCGGCCCGTACAGGGAGCCGGAGCCGCCGATGAGAGTGGCGAAGACGACATTGCCGGAGAAGACGAAGCCGATCGACTCCAGGGGCACGATGCCGAAGAGCATGGCGTAGAGCACCCCCGCCAGGCCCGAGTAGGCGCCGCCGATCACGAAGGCCGCGAGCTTCAAGCGCGAGACGTCGTAGCCCAGGGCCTCGGCGCGCGGCTCATTCTCACGGATCGCCTGCAGGATCTTCCCGAGGGGAGACTCCACGATGCGCTTCATGACCCAGAGGGAGAGCAGGAAGAGGGCGGCGACCACGGCATAGTAGGCCAGCGGCGGATGGATGTCCAAGCCGAGAACGTTTGGCCGCGGAATGCCCGGCATGCCGTCCTCGCCACCGGTGACCGTCGTCCACTGATAGGCCGTGAAGTAGAACATCTGGTTCAGGGCGAAGGTCAGCATGATGAAGTAGAGGCCCGCGCGCTGAACGCAGAGATAGCCGACGACGGCCGCGGTCACGGCCCCCACCACGATGCCGATGGCGAGCACGAGGGGCACGTTGACGGCGTAGTGCTTCAAGAGGTAACCCCCCGCGTAGCCCGCCGAGCCGAAGAACGTGGCCTGGCCAAAGGACAGGAGACCCGTATAGCCCAGCAGCAGGTTGAGACCGAGCCCGAAGATGGCGAAGATCCAGATCTCCGTGGCGATGGCATGCCGGACGAAGATCGGGAGCAGGAGCACCGCGCCAAGGATGGCCAGCCACGCTTTACTCATCGAATCCCGAACAACCCTTGCGGGCGCACGAGGAGCACGGCGGCCATGACGGCGAAGATGACGGCCACCGAGGCCTCTGGCCAGAACAGCGCCACCAGGCTCTGGGCGACGCCGACGAGCAGCCCGGCCACGATGGATCCCAGCAGGTTCCCCAGCCCCGCGAGGGCGACGACGACAAAGGCGATGCCGAGCATGTCCACACCCATGAGGGGGTTCAGCCCCCGGATGGGCGCGGTCAGAGCTCCCGCGATCCCGGCCAGGACGCAGCCCAGGGCAAAGGCGGCGGTGAAGAGGCGATGGATGTCGATGCCGAGAAGGGAGACCATCTCCTTGTCCTCGATCCCCGCGCGCATGATCGCCCCGTAGCGCGTCTTCTCGAGGAAGAGCCAGGCCCCGAACACGAGGAGCGCGGCGGCGACCATGACGAACAGCCGGTACTTCGGATAGAAGGTGATGCCGAGGTTCACGCCGCCGCGCAGCAGGGGCGGGGGAAGCTGGCTCATGCCCACGGGGCTCCAGACGATGATGATGCCCTCGGTCACGATCAGCGAGAGGCCGAACGTGAGCAGGAGCTGGTAATCGTGCCCCGCCTTGTAGAGCGGCCGGATCCCGCCGTACTCGATCAGCACTCCCAGCAGTCCCACGCCGAGCGGCGCCAGCACGAGGGCCAGCCAGAAGTTGCCCACGAGCTGGATCACCGTGTAGAGCAGATACGCGCCCAGAGCGAAGAGGGCACCGTGGGCGAAGTTGGGGATATTGAGCACGCCCGTGATGATGCTGAGCCCAATGCCCATCAAGGCATACAGCATCCCCGTGGCCAGACCGTTCAGCACCTGGCTGAAAAGCAGCGAGACGTTCATGACGTCGCGGTTGCTCGAGCGCCGGCTTGGCCGGCGCAACCCGCTTCTGGGGGGAGGTTCGGAAGGGGGGCAGAGCCCCCCTCCGAGCTCACAATGCGCCGATGTCCTTGCAGGCCGCGTACTCCGCGGGCAAAGGCGTGGAGCCCGTCGCAATGATGTCGGCGAAGTCCATGGGATTCTTCATCGCTTCCTTCTTCTTGCAACGCATGAAGAAGAACGGGCGCAGGGTCTGGTGGGTCTTGGCATCGACGCGCATGCGTCCCACCAGATCGTCGACCTCGAGACCCTCCAGGGCCTTGATCACGTCAGGCACCTCGGTCGACTTGGCCTTGTCCATGGCGTGCAGCATCATCCGGGTCATCCCGTAGGCCGCGGCAGGGGCGTAGCCGGGCGGGCCGCCGAACTTGGCCTGATAGCTCTTCACGAATTCGCGCGCCACCGGGGTGTCGGCAGTGTAGTAGAAGTTCGATCCCACCCACATGTTCTCGCGGATCTCGGGGTTGAGCTGCACGAGCTCCTCGACGCCCGAGGACCACGTCAGGATGAGCGGTACCTTGGGGGTGAGGCCGAAGTTGAAGATCTCCCGGGCCCCGGTGACGGCGTCCAGGCCAAAGTTGATCATGGCCACCACGTCGGGCTTGTTGCCCGCCGCCTTGGTCACATAGTTGGAGAACTCACGCTCGCCGAGCGGATGCCGGTCGGCGCCGACGAACTCGATCCCGTGCGTCTTACCCACCTCCTTGATGTACTTCTCCACCGACCAGCCGAAGGCGTAGTCGGCCACCAGAAGGTGCCAGCGCTTGGCCTTGGGATTGGCCTGCATGAAAGTGTCCACCACCGTCTTGGCCGCGGTATAGGGGCTCGCCGCCCACTGGAACGAGTAGCGGTGGCAGCGTGCGCCCGAGATGTCCTCGGTGCCGCCGCTGAAGTAGTGGAAGGTCTTCTTCCGCTTGGCCACTTCGGAGACGGCCAGGGCGACGCCGGAGGACCAGGGGCCGATGATGTACTTGGCGCCATCGGCATCGATGGCTTCCTCGGCCCGTCGCGTGGCGCTGCCCGCCTTGGTTTCATCGTCGCGGGTGATGTACTTGATGGCGCGGCCCTGGATCTTCATTCCTCGTTCGTCGAGGGCCAGCTTCATGCCGCGGTCGAGGACCGGGCCCACGTCGGCAAAGGCCCCAGTGAAGGACCAGAGCCCCAGCATGACGAGATCCTTCGGCTGGCCTTGGAGCACGGCCGGGAATCCGAGACCGGCCGCCGCGGCGGCGCCGGAGAGCTTCAGCACGTCCCGTCGAGTGAGCTCGCTCATCACTGGCCCTCCGCCTGCTCGGGGTTCGAGGCCCGTTCCTGGCTATCGGCTGGGGCGAGAATCGGTCGAAGGCGGCCGAGTGTCAAGCGCTCTCTAGGCAAGCGAACTGGTGCGCGCGGCAACCCGCGCTTACCGTGTATTATCTGAACGTGACGGGCATGTAGCCGTTCCTGCGGTGGCGCTCAGGGGGGCAGCATCTATGTCGGTCCGACACGAGAGCCAGGGTCGAGTCACCACCGTCATCCTCGACCCCCCCGACGGCCGGTCGGCGGGCGCGGCCGAGGCCCTGGCCACGGACCTGGCCAACCGTGGGGGACCCGTGGGGCAGCCCGCGGGCACGGGGCGTCACGGCGCGCCGGTGGCCTGAGAGGACGCGGACGATGCCTCATCGCGTGAAGCCTTACCGCCTGGCCTCCTTCGTGGGATTCCTCGGCATCTTCCTCTTCGCTTTGGTCGGGCTCATGCAGCTCCCCGCGCTGGGTCAGGCCGAGACGGCCGTCCGTGGACTCGCCTGGATCGCGGTGGCCGCCGCCATAGCGCTCCTCGCCCGTGCGTGGTGGAATCTCGCCCTCGAGATCTTCGGCAGCCGGATGAACACGACCGCCTTCGTCCTCCTGGTGGCCTTCGTCGCCTGGGTCTGGATCTGGTTCGCCATCGTGGTCGTCAAGTGCGAGGGCTCGCTGCCCGCCTGCGGGGCCTGGCGGCCCATGGTCGACGTGGGCGCCCTCACCATGTGGGCAACCTTTGCCTGGGTCGTGTGGTGGCGGACCGAGCGGTGGATCCTCTCCGCCCTGCTCCTGGTCGGGAGCATCATGACGCGCCTGCCCATCTACGTGAAGGACCTGCCCCCGAGCACCCGGCCCGTCGGCATCTGTGTCCTCTCCCTGGGGCTGGTGCTCTCGCTCGCCGCGCTCTTTCGCAAGGCGCCCGACATCGAGCCCAGCAGCGCATCGGACCGCTTCTTCCAGGCCGGCTGGTTCCAGGCCGTCCTCGTGGTGACGGCCTTCGCCACCCTCGTGGTGGTCAGCCTGCCGTATATCCTGACCTGGCTCGGGCGGCGCTGACCGCGGTCAGGCGATGCTCCTGGAGCACGAGGGCTTTCGTCCCCGCGTTCACGACAGCGCCTACGTCGCGCCGACGGCCGTGGTGTGCGGCGACGTCACCATAGGGCCGGAGTGTCGAGTCCTCTTCGGCGCCGTGCTCACGGCGGAGAGCGGCCCCGTGGTCCTCGGCTCACGCTGCATCGTCATGGAGCAGGCCGTGCTTCGTGGCACCAAGGCGTGTCCGCTGAGGCTCGGCAGCCACGTGCTGGTGGGTCCGCACGCGCATCTCTCCGGCTGTACCGCCGCGGACGACGTCTTCATCGCCACGGGCGCCTCGATCTTCAACGGGGCGCATATCGGGACGCGAAGTGTCGTGCGCATCAATGGCGTCGTTCACATCAAGACGGCGCTGGCGCCGGATACCGTGGTGCCCATCGGCTGGATCGCGGTGGGCGATCCCGCGCAGATCCTGCCCCCCACAGAGCATGAGCGGATCTCGGCCGCGCTCGAAGCGCTCAACTTCTCGCGCTGGGTCTTCGGCCTCGACCCCGCCCCGCCCGGCCAGACCAATATGCCGGAGCGGACGCGCCGCTACGCGAGAGCCCTCGGCCGACACCGCAGCGATCGCATCCTCGATCGCCACGCCTCCCCCGACTTCTAGCCCAGGCTGCTGAAAAAGGCCCATCTGCTTCGTTGGCGCCCTCGGTCGCACGCTCAACGTACAGAGAGTACGCCTCGCGTGCGACCGTCGGGCGCCGCCTCGCATCTGGACCTTTTTGAGCAGCCTGGATTTCGCGGGCGGCTAGCGGCCGAAGAGCCTTCGGAAGTCGTCGAGCTCGGGGCGGGAGACGGCCGGATTCTTCTGCAGCTCGGCCAGCACCTCGTCGGTCCGGCGCTCGAGATGGGTGGTCAGCCGCGAGAAGACCTTGAGCACGCGCCTGGCCTCGAGGGCGGCCTTGTCCTTCGCGATCACGCCGGCCAGGCTCGAGAGCATCCGGCTGTCGAGCACTCCAAAGACCTGGAGTGATGTGGCCAGCCCGGGCCGGCCCGTGGGGTCGGATCCATTGGCATAACGGAGGACGACCACCGCCTGGCCGCGGATATCGGGCAGCAAGGTCTGCTCGAAGTGGCCACGCGCATAGACGACGCGCAGTCCGCCCTCCCCGTACATCGGGGTGATGAGACCTTTGAGGCCCCACCCGTCGTCGAGGTGCAGCCCGTCGGCCTCCCGCCAGATCCGGTAGCGCGCCAGTCGCAGCGTGCGCGTCACCTGCGTGGCGAACTCCGGATGGTCGAGCAGATAGTTGAAGATGTCGAGCCGCAGCGGGAACGGCTCGAGCTCGGCGCGCGTGGTGATGCTGGCCAGCGCGATCACCTTCTCGATCCGGGCGCGCTCGGCGGGCGGCACGGAAGAGGGGAGCGTGAGCGCGGGATCGGCCGCAGATGCTGGGCCGGGCCAGAGAAGGACGGTGGCGGCGAGACCCGCCGCCCCCGCGAGAGCCCGAAGCACGGTGCCTAGTGGTTGGATCGGATCCTGATGATGTTGCTGCCCGGCGACTCCCGGTCGATATCCCGGTCGCGCCAGGTGATCACGGCCTTGAAAGTGGTGGGCGGGTCGCCCTGATCCACGATGAGGTAGGCCAGGTCCGGAAAGAGGGCATTGTTGGACAGCCCGACGACGGCACCGATGCCCTGCCGGAGATCGAGGTTCTTGGCGACGAACTTGTCCCAGACATTGCCGTGCGACTCGTGGAAGGCCACGAGCGGCAGCGGCAGCTGCAGGGCGGCTGCCTTGTTCCCGTTCGTGACCGTGTAGGGCTGGAAGAGCCGCATCGGCCCCGCGCCCTTGAGGGTGACGCGGACGATCTCCTGCGGCCGGGCATTGCCCGCGCTCCTGATGATCCAGATGCTGCGCTCCCCAGGCTTACCCTGCCAGCGCACCTCGTCCCAGCTCGGCGTGTCGATCCCGCCCCGCAGGATGTCGGCGGCGATGGCCACGCCGCCCCAGGCGCGAGCGATGCTGGTCGGCACCGACTGGAGGGGCCGCTGCACGAGGATGACCCCGCGGTCCATGGTACCCGTGTCGAGCGCCTGCTCCATCTTGTCGAGGCCGGGGCCCGACGCCCCGTTATACAGCTCGGAGGCGCTCACGAAGGAAGTGAGCGCCCGATCGTAGATGCTCGCCACGAGCAGCCGGTACTCGACGGCCTGGGCGGGGGCGCCGGCCAGGACCAAGGCCAGGAAGCCCACCACCGCCGTGACGAACACGTTCCGAGACTTCGTCATGGGGCCTCTCGATCGAAGGAGATGCGCTGCTCGCTACAGTATGCCACCGCCCCCCGTCACGCGCGAACTGGAAGAGGGCAGGTCGGGCGGATCAGGCGTAGATGTCTTCGCGCGTGGTGGGCTCGGTGGAGATGGCCGGGTCCCATTGCTTGCGCAGCAGCATCTGCCAGAGCCCGATCGACCCGCCCTGGAAGGCGACGGAGGAGCACGTCAGGTACAGTCGCCACGTGCGGTAGATCTCCTCGCCGACGAGGGCGCGCGCCTCATCGGCGCGGGCCTGGAGCCGCTCCACCCACTGGCGGCAGGTGCGCGCGTAGTGGAGCCGCAGGTTCTCGACGTCCACGATCTCCCACTGGGCGCGCTCCATCTCCGTCATCGTCTCGGTGACGCCGGAGAGATCTCCGTTGGGAAATACGTAGCGGTAGAGGAAGTCTGTCTGGCTCGTGTGCTTCCAGTGGAACTCGTGGTGGATGCCATGGTTCAGGTAGAGCCCGCCGTCGTTGAGCATGTCGCGCACGCGGGCGAAGAAGACGGGATAGTTCGCGATGCCCACGTGCTCGATGACCCCGATGGCCGCGATCTTGTCGTACCGCGCGTCCGCGGGGATGTCGCGGTGGTCGCGGTGCTCGACCACGCAGCGCCCCTCGAGCCCTTCGCGCCTGATGCGCGCCTGGGCCCATTCGGCCTGGGCGCGCGAGAGGGTGACCCCGTGCGCCTTGACGCCGTAGTGCTGGGCCGCCCAGATGGAGAGCCCTCCCCACCCGCAGCCGATATCCAGCATGGTCTCGCCGGGCTTGAGGCGGAGCTTGCGGCAGACGAGGTCGACCTTGTCCTCTTGCGCTTGCTCGAGCTTGCCGTCCGGCTCGCGGTAGTACGCGCAGGTGTAGAGCATGAGGGGGTCGAGGAAGAGCGCGTAGAATTCGTTCGAGACGTCATAGTGGTGCGCGATCGCCTGGGCGTCGCGCTGCTTGCTCGAGCCTCGCATCACGTCGCCTCCCGCATCCCGAAGATGCTGTTGAACACGATGCGCCGGCGGGCCGCCCCCAGGCCCAGGATGAGCCGCACCGCTCCTCGGGCCACCGATTCCGGCAGACGTCCGAGCTGGCGCTCGAGCCAGCGCGGCTCGCCCGGCCCGTAGAGGGCCGTGATCTGCCGGGCGTAGCCCTCGAGAGCGCGGCCGGTCCTGAGGTATGCCTCGGCCGCCTCCGCGGCCAGGAGACCGCTCCGAATAGCGGGGCCGATGCCCTCGCCAGAGAGATCACGCGCGAGCCCCGCCGCGTCCCCGACGAGCAGAAACCGCGGTCCGGTGAGTCTCCGCGGCGCTTGCCGTCGCACCACGTAAGCATGTCCCTTGAAGGGTTCGATGGGCAGATCCGCGGGGAGTCGACCCGTCGCGCGGAGCGCATGGATGAGCGCCTCGCGGCGCCTGGGCAGACTGCCGTCGCTGCCACCCGTGCAGCCGATGCCGACATTGACGAAGTCCTGCTTGGGGAAATACCAGCCATACCCGCGCAGGTCGGGCTCCACGTAGAGCTCGGGCGCGCGCATGAAGGGCGCGAGGCGCTCCACCCACTCGGCGGGCAGCCGCGTCTCGCTTTCCTGGGCGGCGACCACCTCCTCGCGTTCCGAGACATCGCCCAGGGCCCTCGCCACCGGGCAGCGGTGGCCGCCGGCGCCGATGACGACAAGTGCCTCGAAGCAGCCCCGCTCGGTCTGAACGGTGACAGCGTCGTGGCTCTGCTCGACGCCGGTCACCCTGATGCCCCAGCGCACATCCGCGCCCGCCGCCGCGGCCCGCTCGAGAAGATAGTGGTCGAACTCGCGACGGATGATGCCGTAGCTGGCCGGACGCCGCCACGCCGTCTCGTGCCGGGCGCCCTCGAACTCGAGCACGCAGAGATCGAAGGGCTGGATGGTCAGCGGGTACTTGTCCGGATCGATATCGAGGTCGCGCAGCGCCTCGTGGGTGACCCAGCCCGCGCAGATCTTCACGCGCGGGAAGACGGCGGCGTCGAGGACGAGCGGGCGCAGGCCTCTCTTGGCGAGCCGCCAGGCGGCCGTGCTCCCGCCCGGCCCGCCGCCCACCACGATCACATCGAATGCGCCGCCCGTCCGCTGGCCTTCCATCTCTAGCTCTTCCAGAGAGAGAGCACGAGGCGGAGCTTCTGGAGGAGCGGCAGCCTCATCGCCTCGAGCTGATTGGCCACGGGCATGACCGAGAAGAGGTCGCCCTCGAGGTCTATGCTGCCCTGAACATAGGCCTCGGCAAAATGATAGGGGGAGGGATGACGGATCAGGTGGAGGAAGGCGTCCGGGGACTTGATGGCCACCGTGCACATCGGCTTGTCACCGGACAGCGGCACCTCCGTCCCGTCCCAGAGGCGGAAGACGAGCGGGCCCTGTACGCCGGAAAAGACTTCCCGGAGGATGGCGGCGGCGCGGGCCGGCCTCGGGCTGGGAAGGAGCCGCGCGATCATTGGGATGCCTTACGCGCACTTCTATCGGGCCCGGGGGCCGTTGTCAACCCCGCGAGCGCCCTCAGCCAACACCTACTTCTGAGGCATCACGGCCGGCCGCCTCGTCACTTCTTGGGCGCGGCAAGACCGGGAGCGCCCAACTTTTCGCGGGCCTTCGCCTGGAAACAGGCAGTGAACTTCGGAACGTCCTGCTGGCCACCCGCCGGGAGGGTGTACCAGACGCGCCCGAAGCTATCCACCCGGTCGACGATCAGGTTCAGGCCGGCCGAGCACTCCGTCGCGGCCTCCCACACCGCCGCCTGGCGCGCCTCCTGCTCGGGGGTCATGGTGCTGCACCCAGTTCCGAGGAGTGCTGCGAGACCGCAGAGCCGGGTCCAGGAGTGCTGGGCCATGGCGACCTCCCTGCCATTTTCGGGTCTTGAGGCCAAAAGGATTTCCCCGGCGGGATTCTCCCTCAGCCCCGCAACGTTTTCATCACCTCGAGGTTCTCGAAGGCCCGGCGGGGCGTCCCCTCGAAGATGATCTCGCCCCGGTCGATGGCGTAGAGCCGGTCGGCTACGCGGGAGGCGGTCATCAGGTTCGACTCGGCGATGAGGAGCGAGACGCCCATGGCCTTGATCTGGGTGACCGCCTCGATGAAGCGGCTCACCACCACGGGCGCCAACCCCTCGAAGGGCTCATCCAGCAGGAGGATCGAGGGACCGAGGGTCAGGGCGCGGGCAATCGCGACCATCTTCTTCTGGCCGCCCGAGAGGTGGAGCCCGCGCCGCTTGGTGAAGTCGCGCACCTCGGGGAAGAGCTCGAAGACGCGCGGGTCGATGCCGGCCTGGCCCACGCGCCGGCCCGCGGCCAGGGACTGGCAGATCAGGAAGTTCTCCTCCACGGTGAGGTCGGGAAAGATGCCGGCGTCCTCGGGCGAGTAGCCGATGCCGGACAGCGCCCGCTCATGGGCAGGCACCCGCGTGATGTCGCGACCCTTGAAGGTGACGGTGCCGCTCCGCACGGGGAGGAGCCCCATGATGCTGTCGATGGTGGTGGTCTTCCCCGCTCCGTTGCGCCCGACCAGGACCACCGACTCCCCGTCCTGCACGGTCAGCGACACGCCGTTGAGGACGTGGGCAGGTCCGCGAAAGGTGTTGATCCGCTCGAGCTCAAGCACCGTGCTGGGTTCCCAGAAGATTGGCCGTCACCTGCTCGTTATTGCGGATCTCCTCCGGGGTGCCGTCGGCCAGGATGGTGCCCTCGTGCATGGCGACGATCCGCGGGCAGTACTTGAAGACCACGTCCATGTCATGCTCGACGATCACGGCGGTGATCCCCCCCGCCCGCACCACCGACGAGATGATGTCCATGATGGGCGCCTTCTCACGCGTGCTGACGCCGCTGGTCGGCTCGTCAAGGAAGAGGAGCTTGGGGCGGAGCGCGTAGGCCACGGCCACGTCCAGCAGCTTGCGCTCGCCCTGGCTGAGCCCGCCCGCCACCATCCCGGCCTTGCCGGCCAGGCCGAACTGCTGGAGCACGGCCAGGGCCTCGTCCCGGACGGCCCCGTCCGCGTCCGACAGCGAGAACAGCTTCCGGGTCTTTCCGTCCCGCGAGAAGATGGCCAGGGCCAGGTTGTCGAGCGTGGTGAGCTGGTCGAAGAGGTTCACGAGCTGGAAGCTCCGGGCGATTCCTCGGGCGATCTTCTCGTGGATGGACTCGCGCGTGATGTCCGCCCCCTGGAACACGATGGCGCCGGAGTCCACGGGGATGAGCCCGCTGATCAGGTTGATCAGGGTGGTCTTCCCCGCCCCGTTGGAGCCGATGAGGGCGAGCACCTCGCCCTCCGTGACGGTGAAGTCCACGTGGTCCACCGCGTGCGTCTCGCCGAAGTACTTGGTGAGCCGGGTCGTCTGGAGCAGAGCGCTCACGCGGTCTTCCTCCCTTTGCCCCACAGCCGGATAGCCGTGCCCACGATGCCGGCGGGCAGCCCGAGCACCAGCAAGACCAGCACCACGCCGAGGAACATCTGCCAGTACACGGTGTAGCCGACGGCGAAGGTCTTGAGGTAGTTGAAGACGACGGCCCCCACCACGGGCCCGGCGAAGGTGCCGAAGCCGCCGAGCACGGTGAAGAAGACGATCTCGCCCGAGAAGGTCCAGAGCAAGATGTCGGGTGTCGTGAGCCCGTTGAGGGGCACCCAGAGCGCCCCGGCCAGGCCCGTGAAGACCCCGGAGATGAGGAAGGCGATCCAGCGGTAGTGCCACACCTGCACCCCGACGAACTCGGCCCGGGTCTCGTTGTCGCGGATGGCCTGCAGCGCCTTGCCGAACGGCGAATGCACGATCACCCACATGACCCCCACCGCGGCCAGGAAGATCACGAGGACGTAGTAGTAGTACCGGTGGGCCAGGAAGGTCATCTTGTCCTGCCCGGCCCCGATGGACACACCGAGCAGGGTGGGCGTGGGCACGCGCAGGCCGTCCGTCCCGCCCGTCACCCAGAAGAACTTGAAGGCCAGGCTCCACAGCACCTGGGACAGGGCGAGGGTGAGGATGCTGAAGAAGATCCGCGTGTAGCGCACGCAGACGAGGCCGAAGAGCGCCGCCACCAGGGCCGAGGCAAGGATGCCGGCCAGGACGAACAGCTCCATCGAGGTGACCTTGAGGTACTTGACGGTGAAGGCGACGGCATAGGCGCCCACGCCGAAGTAGGCCGAGTGCCCGAAGGAGAGCAGGCCCGTGTAGCCCAGCAGCAGGTTGAAGCCCAAGGCCGCGATGGCGAAGATCAGGCCGTAGGAGAGGAGCACCGTGTCGTAGGGGTTCACCACGTAGGGCAGGACCACGAGGGCGAGGATGATGGGGCCGGCGGCGACGAGCAGGCGTCGGGTGGCCGCGGGCATGGGGCTCATGCGCGGCCGAACAGCCCGGCGGGCCGGATGAGAAGGACCACGGCCGCCATCAGATAGAGCACGGCCAGCTCGACTTCCGGGAAGAAGGTGATGCCGAGCTCGCGGACCACGCCGACCATCAGCGCGCCGATCAGAGCGCCTTCGAGGCTCCCGAGGCCGCCGATGACCACCACGACGAAGGCCAGGATGAGGGCATCCACGCCCATGCCCAGCACGGCCCCCTGCTGCGGGACGACGATGGCGCCGCCCACGCCCGCCATGAAACAGCCCAGGGTGAAGGCCTGGACGTAGACGCGGTTGACGTTCACGCCCATGGCCTGAGCCATACGCATGTTCTGCGAGGTCGCCCGCAGGACGACGCCGAACTGGGTGCGGTAGATGAAGGCCCAGAGACCGGCGGCCGCGAGACCCCCGACGACGATGACGGCCAGGTTGTAGGTCGGGTAGATGGACTCGCCGATGTTGAGGCTCCCCATGCCCTCGAAGAGCGAGCTGACGGACAGGGGGTACGGACCCCAGATGAAGCGCATGAGGTCCTCGAGGATCAGCTGCAGCCCGAAGGTGATGAGCAGCTGGTACTCCTCGGGACGCTTGTAGAACGGCCGGAGCAGAGTCGGCTCGAGCGCGGCGCCCAACACGGCCGCGGCGGCGGGGCCGGCGAGCAGCACGAGGTAGAGCACAGGCGTCGGGGTCGGGCCGCCCACCAGCCGCCCCACCGTCCAGGCCGCCACGAAGGCCCCGAAGGCATAGAGGTTGCCGTGGGCCAGGTTGACGATTCGCATGACGCCGTAGATGAGGCTGAGCCCGCCCGCGATGAGGAAGAGCACCGCTGCGTAGAGGAGCGAGTTGAGGACGTGGATCAGCAGCGTGTCCATGGCCCGCTACGATGCCTCAACTCAGGGAGCGGCATCAACCCGAAACTGCGCTACCGCCACCTCGGGGTTGACCCAGTTGTCGCGCAGGCCGAGGGCCACCAGGGCGGTGTACGCGCCCGGCTTGAGCCGGCCCTTGAGATTGACCACGAGCCGGGCGCCGTCCCGGTCGCGCGACAGGCCCGCGTCGGCCACCGCGCCGTCGGCGCCCACGATGACGTAGCGGCAGACGGGCACATCCGCGCGGTCCTCGTCGGAGACCGGCTTGCCCAGCGGCTCCCGCACGATGCGGTACTCCCGCAGGAACCTCTCGACGCGCTCGATCTCGGGGACGATCTCCAGGCGGTCGCCGCGGGCGGTGAGGCGGGTGACGAAAGCCCGGCGCGGGATGGCGAAGCGATCATAGGTGCCGACGCCGTTGGGGTTGGTGAAGTCGCGAAACGCCGTCAGGACGACCTCACGCTCCGACCACTTGTCGAGCGAGTACGGCCCATTGGTGACGAGGAAATGGCCGCGCCTGGCGTAAAAGCTCTTGAGGGCGGCCCAGCGTGTCTGGGCCTCGTCCGCCGTCACGAGCCGCTTGAGGGCGGGCGGGACATAGGCCTGAGCCGCGAAGCCATCCACGAGCGCGGCCAGCGCCTCCTTGGTCTTCGGATCTCGCGCCAGGTCGAGCCACGGCACGCCTCGCCGCTTGGCCTCCGCCGGCGAGAAGGCCGCGAGGCCGCGCTTGACGGCCTCCTCCATCAGCACCATCACGGGCCAGGGCAAGGCACTCCAGGGCGTGGCGAGGGCGGCGAGGGTCGCGTCATCGAAGGCGCCCCCGGTGACGTAGACGTCGATCACCGGAACGATGTAGGTGAACGTGGTATCGCTGTACTTCTTGACCTCGGCGTCCACCTTGACCACGCGGAAGCCGACGAGGGCCTGCCGGAGCGGCGCCGTGGCGGCTTCTACGACGGGGTCGCCCGCGGGTCGCCCGCCCGCCCGCGCGCCCCACCGGTAGGCGAAGCTATACGCGTAGGCCGCGTCCGCCGGGGTCATGCGCGTACTGTCGTGGAAGGCGGAGGCCACGAGGCGATAGGTGACGCGGGCCCGCGCGCTCTTGCCTTTCCCCGCTTCACGCAAGAGGCCGGTGCCGGGCTCGGGGATCATGGCATCCTCCGGCAGCTCGATATCGGAGATTGGAGGGGAGGTCGCCGGCCGCGTGACCGCCACGGGCGTGGTTCGGTTCGGCAGCCACTCGGAACTGTACGGCGCGGGGATCAGGGCCGGGTCGCCGACTGCAGCCCAGAGCAATCGGCCGGCGGGGTCAGAGAAGCCCGCTATGGGATTCCACGCAGCGGCGGGCCGGCTGGCCATCCCCAATCTCAGCCAGCCGTTCCACGGGAAGTCCTTGAGCTTGACGGTGCGGAGGAAGATGGCGGAGTTGAACCCGGTCTGCGAATCCCAGGCGACGTTCTCGACGCCCTGGGAGAACTCCGTGTTGAAGTACTCGCTGCGGAGCACGTAGCCGAGGACCACGCGGTCGCAGCTCTCCCCGAGGCGCTGGACCATTTGGCGCTCCATCTCCAGGCGCTCCGCGTCCGTGCTCCAGCCGCCAGACGACAGACGCCCATAGAGGCCGTCAACCGCCTGGCGCGCTCCGGCATCGGTCAGAGTCGCCGCCTGCAGCAGATAGGCGTGGAACCAGCCCGATTTGACCCAGGCCGGTTCAAGCCAGCCATTGAGTCCGGTCCACTGGCGAGCGAGGAGGGATTCGAGAGTCACATCCTCGACGACAAGGTCCCAGTCTCTGCCCTGGTACTGCGGAGGCCGGGCAAGCGACTCTGCCCATGGGCCCTGCAGCCGAGTGGCCAGGGGAACGGTCGAGGCGGCGGCCGGGCGCTCCTGGATCTCTCGCTTGGCCTTCTGCGCCTGGTCGAAGTGGGCAAGATAGTCGGCATGCAGCGGCGTGACCGCGTAGGGGTGAAACACATAGCCCGATCGGGAAGCGCTGAGCGCCCTGGCGATGCCGAGCGCATGCTCGCAGCGGCTCTGGCGGGTCCTCACCGTCCGCGACGCGGGGTTGAAGGTGAGCACGACGTATCCCGCGAGCGACTCGACGGCCTTGACGTCGGCCGGGGCGCGGCCGCCCACGAAGGGGTCGGCACCGACATAGGCGTGAAGCTTGGCGCTCTTGAGCAGCGGCGCCGCCGCGGCGGCCGGCAGAGCCTCGAGCCGGATCTCTTGCGGGTAGTAGGACGGATAGAAGGGCAGCTCGTGACCAGCCCCGGAGGGAGCAGCCCAGAGCAGGCAGAAGACGAGAAGGAGGAGCCGGCGCCCGATGGGCGCGCTTCGACAAAACCGCCGGCGCTTCATGAACGTGAGCAAGGGGGAGGGGGGCGGTTCCCGCTCCCCTCCCCCGAACCCGTGAGCCGGGGCGCTAGAGCTTGACCGTGGGCCAGGTCTTGTCGATCCAGGTGTAGGTCCGGGTATCCTCGCCGCTCGGCGCCGGCCACCCTGGAGGCGCCGTGATGTTGCGGATCGGGATCGTGATGATCTTGTTCGGATCGAGGATCTGGAACGGATAGTCCGGCGAGTTCACGCTGAAGCCGGTCATGGCATCCTTGTAGCCCTGGTGGTTGTCCGGCCGGATGTGCAGGTAACCCGCCGGGCCGGAGATGGACGCCCCTTCCAGCTGGCTGATGATGGCCTCGTCATCGGGCCAGCCTCCCGTCAGCTTGTTGGCCTTCTCGATGGTCTGCTTGAGGAGCATGAGCGTCGTATATGCCCCTTCCGACTGGAAGTTCGGGTACTCCTTCCACCGGTCGAGGTACTTCTTCACGAACGCCGAGTTCAGCGGCCAGCGATCTTGCGGCGGATAGTTGAAGTAGTAGTTGGAGTGGACGCCCGCGATGACGCCCTCCGGGTGATCCTTGCCGATGGCGTGCGGGGCCACCCCGAAGGCGATCATGCTCGTGAATTTCATCTTCTTGAACATGTCGTAGCGCAGGCCCTGCTTGTACATGGCCACGTAGTCGCCGCCCCACACCGAGGAGACGAGCAGGTCGGGCTTGGCCGCGATGGCCTTGGTGATGTGAGAGGTGAAGTCCGTGGTGCCGAGCTTGGGCCAGCCCTCGGAGACGACCTGGGTGCCGGGGAGCATCTTCTTCATCACGATGTTGAAATGCGCGAAGGCGTTGCGCCCGTAGGAGTAGTCCGGGTGGATGTGGGCGATCTTCCGCACCCTGGGCCAGGTCATGGCCGTGGCCACGGCCGCCGTCACCCCGTCGGCCGACTGCATGTTGGTGATGCGGAAGATGTAATGCGGGTTGAGCACGGCCTTGTCGAAGAGGAAGTCGGTGCACCCGTCGACGAAGATGGTGAGCAGCTTGAGCGACTCGGCCTCGGGCCCGAGAGCCGGCGTGTTGCCGCTGGAGATGACCCCGGTGAAGAGGTCGATCTTCTCCGAGAGCTTCATCCGGCGCATTTCCTTCACGTTGGCGTCGGTGCCGGCGGCCTCGTCGGCCTTGATGGTCTCGATCTTGCGCTTGCCCAGCAAGCCGCCCTGGGCGTTGATCTCCTCCGCGGCCAGGATGTGCCCCTTGTACGAAGGCTCTCCGAGCACGGCGGCCGCGCCCGTGAAGAAGGTCATGTGGCCGATCTTGTACGGCGTGTCCGGGATATTGCCCTTGGGCTGCGCTTCGGCTCGGCCGATGAGAGCCGGTGCGCCGACGAGCGGCACGCTGGCCGCGGTCGCCGCGGCGCCGACGGTGACGCCGAGCCGGCTCAGGAAATCACGACGGGATACCTCTGCGGCCATATGGAGTCCCTCCTTCATTGGGTGGACAGTTTCGAGGCCAGTAGGGTAAGGCGATAGTAGCCCTGGTTGACGCCAAGCTCAAGGCGTAAGCGCGCCTGGCGGGCCACTTTCAGCACCATGCGTCAGGGTGAGAGCCTCGCGCCGTGGGCCGGCTCCGCCTATAATCGGACCGGCTGGTGAGCGAGATATGCGAGCAATCGGGCTGGCGCTTCGAGGTATGGGGGCGGCCGTGAGGTCACGGCGGTGGCTCTTCGGCGCGGTCGCGCTCGGCGTCTTCGCCCTCGACATCCTGGTGCCGCCGCTCGTCCTCACCCTCGCCCGCAAGCCGGTCACCGCTTTCACCATCAATCCCTTGCTGCCCACCCTGCCCGGCTACCTCGTGTCGGGGCCTGGGTCCCTCGGGGAGCGCCTCGCCAAGGCCTGGGGCTTGGCCCTCTTCTGGTTCTCCTCGGACAACTCGTTCGGGCTCGAGTGGGGCTTCGCGGTGACAACGGCGGACCTCGCGCGCTTTGCCTTCATGTCGCTCCTCGTCGCGCTGTACTTCGCGCTGTGGATGGAGCGCCGCGCGCGCTTCGCGGCCGTCCCGTGGGGTCGCCGAGCCGGTGGAACGGGGGGTGTGCTGGGCGCCCTTGGCGGCGTCCTCGGACTATCCACAGGTGGTTGCACCGTGATGGGCTGCGGCGCGCCCGTGCTCCCCGTCATCGGACTCGCCTTCGTGGGCCTCAGCAGCACCACGATCAAGTGGATGTCCGAGCTGTCCACCATCGCCACGGCGCTCGTGATGGGCGGCCTCGGCATGGCCGTCCTCTGGCTCGGCTGGCGTGCGGGGTGGCGGACCGGGCCGTTCGACTGATGGGGAGGCACGTGATGGAGCGGCGCACTTTCATGGCATTGGTCTCGGGCGGGCTCTTTGCCGCCCCGCTCGTCGTCGAGGCTCAGCAGGCGAGAAAGGTGTGGCGGGTGGGCTTCCTGACTTTCGGCTTCAAGCCCGTGCCCGGGTCCCCTACCAGCCTCGATCCGTTCTTCCACAAGCTGCGCGAGCTCGGCTACACGGAGGGACGGAACGTCGTCCTGGAGTTCCGCTACGCGGAGGGACGAACCGAGCGCTATCCCGCCCTCGCGGCTGAGCTGGTCAGTCTCAACGTCGATGTGCTCGTCGCCGAAAGCACCCCTGCCGCTATTGCCGCCAAGCAGGCGAGCGGCGTGGTCCCCATCGTCATGGTCTCCGTGAGTGATCCCGTGGGGACGAAGTTGGTCGATAGCCTCGCCCGTCCGGGTGGGAACATCACGGGGCTATCACTTCTCGCGCCGGAATTGAGCGCCAAGCGACTGGACCTGCTCAAACAGACTTTGCCAAGGCTCTCGCGGGTGACCGTGCTGTGGAATTCCGCCAATGAGGGCATGAAGCTCAGGTTCAACGAGACCCAGCATGTCGCGCCGGCGTTGGGGCTGTCCCTTCAATCGGTGACGGTGCAGCGCCCCGAAGATTTCGACGTGATCTTTGCCGCCATGAGTAAAGACCGGCCTGAATCGCTCCTGGTCTTGGCCGACACCGTCACCGTGGCCAACAGCAGACACACTGTCGAGTTTGCCGCACGGAACCGGGTGCCCGCGATCTACGAGGCGAGGGCGTTCGTGGACGGCGGCGGCCTCATGTCGTATGGGATAGACTTTGCCGAGCAATACCGCCGCGCCGCTACCTACGTGGACCGGATCCTCAAGGGCGCCAAGCCCGCCGACCTGCCCGTGGAGCAGCCTACGAAGTTCGAATTCGTCATCAACCTCAAGGCGGCAAGGGCGCTCGGGCTGACGATCCCGCCACCAGTGCTCGCGCGGGCGGACGAGGTCATCCCGTAGCCTCTACCGCCGGGCGAAGCAGGGCGCTCAAAAAGGTCCAGATGCGAGGCGGCGAGGGCGGCGGCACCCCGAGGCGTAGATATCACTCAGCCCTCGCCTCGTGGCTGCGCCTCTCAGCTCGAACTGCCACGTACGTTGAGCGGGTGCCCTCGCCAACGAAGCACATGGGCCTTTTTCAGCGCCCTGCCCAGTGTACACTCGGCGCATGCTCTCGCGCCCATTCGGCCCGACCGGCATCAGCCTGCCGGTCATAGGCCAGGGCACCTGGCACATGGGCGAGGAGCGCAAGCTCAGGAAGGACGAGATCGCCGCGCTGTCGCTGGGGCTTGACCTCGGCCTGACCCACATCGACACGGCCGAGATGTACGCGGACGGAGGCGCCGAGGAGATTGTCGCCGAGGCGGTGGCCGGCCGGCGTCGCGAGGCCTTCATCGCCACCAAGGTCATGCCCTCGAATGCCTCGTATCGAGGCACCATCGAGGCGTGCGAGCGCTCCCTCAAGCGCCTGCGCACGGACCACGTGGATCTCTATCTCCTCCACTGGTGGAGCGGGCGGCACGCCATCGCCGACACCATGCGGGCCATGGCCGAGCTGTGCGCCGCGGGCAAGACGCGCTTCGTCGGGGTGAGCAATCTCGACGTGGCCCAGATGGAGGCCGCCCAGGCCGCGCTCGGCGGGATCCGCCTCGCCTGCAATCAGGTCCTCTACCATCTGCGCGACCGCGCCATCGAAAAGGACGTGCTCCCGCATTGCGAGCGCGAGCGGATCGCCGTGGTCGGCTACACGCCGCTGGCCCGCGGCGGATTCATGCGAGGCGCGGTGGCGGACATCGCCAAGCGCCTCGGCAAGACGCCGCGCCAGGTCGCCCTCAACTTCCTCACGCGCCGGCCCGCCCTCTTCACCATCCCGAAGGCGGGACGAGCCGAGCACGTGCGCGAGAACGCGGGCGCCCTCGACTTCACGCTCACCCCTGAAGATCTCTCGGCCATAGACGCCGAGTATCGGAGCTAGACAATGCCCTCAGCAAAGGCCATCGGCCAGTCCCTGCCCCGCGTGGACGGAGGCGAGAAGGCCGCGGGCCTCACCCGCTTCGCCGCCGATCTCCCTCAGCCCGGCATGCTCCACGCGCGGCTCGTGCTCTCGCACCACGCCCACGCACGCGTGGTCAAGGTGGACGCGCGCGCGGCCCGGGCCGTGCCCGGCGTGGTCGGCGTCTTCACGGGCCGCGATCTGCCCCTTCCCCAGCAAGATCCCTCGGACCGGAACCGCTGCCCGCTCGCCCTGGAGCGGGTCCGCTTCGTCGGCCATCCCGTGGTCGCCGTGGTGGCCGAGAGCGAGGCAGTCGCCGAGGATGCCGCCGCCCTGGTCGAGATCGAGTACGAGATCCTGCCCGCGGCGGTCGACGCGCTCGAGGCCATGCGCCCCGAGGCGCCGGTGGTGCGTGAGCGGGGCGGCGACGGCGACGCCGCCGAGCTCGGCCAGCACGGGGCGGCGGGCGGCGGCGCCACCCTGAAGGAAGCGCTACCCCCCAATGTCGCGAGCACTCAGCACTTCACCAGGGGCGACGTCGCCAAGGGCTTTGCCGAGGCCCATGTGGTGATCGAGCGCACCTACCGCACGAGCATGGTCCACCAGGGCTACCTCGAGCCCCGCGTCGCCGTGGCCTCCGTGGACGCGCTCGGCAATGTCACCGTGTGGACCACCACGCAGGCGCTCTTCTACACGCGCTCGGAGGTCGCGGAGGCGCTCGGACTGCCCGAGCATCGGGTGCGCGTCGTGGCCACGCCGCTGGGCGGCGGCTTCGGCGGCAAGTTCGTTCTCCTGGAGCCTCTGGCCGCCGCCCTGACCGTGGCGGTCAAGCGACCCGTCTCCCTCGTGCTATCGCGCACCGAGGAGTTCTTGACCACGACGCCGGCGCCTCCCAGCGTCTTTGAGCTCAAGACCGGAGTCGGCAAGGACGGCAAGCTCACGGCGCTCCAGGCGCGGGTCATCTTCGACGCGGGCGCCTTCACGGGCGCGCCCGTCGGCATCGCCTGTCTCATGCTGGGCAGCTGGTATCGACTGCCCCACATGGACATCCGCGGCTACGAGGTGCTCACCCACAAGCCCGGCAATGGCGCCTATCGCGCCCCGGGCGCCGTCCAG
This sequence comes from Candidatus Methylomirabilota bacterium, assembly GCA_036002485.1. Lineage (NCBI taxonomy): Bacteria > Methylomirabilota (SeqCode) > Candidatus Methylomirabilota bacterium. Next base: position 28,343 of record DASYTI010000095.1, read on the forward strand.
GCCGCCTTCGCCCTCGAGTCGCAGATGGACGACATGGCGCGCGCGCTCGGCATGGA
>DASYTI010000096.1 GCA_036002485.1 Candidatus Methylomirabilota bacterium
GCGTTCCGAAAATTGCCGTAGCTATTCAGGTGGCCCTCGTCGTCGAGGAGGACGAGACGCGCATCCTTGCCGGCCTCGAGCAGCGCCCTCGCCATCTGCTCGGACTCGCGGACATTCACCCGGCTGTCCCGCGTGCCATGAATCAGGAGAATCGACCCCTGCACGCGATCGACCTTGAAGAGGGGGGAGCGCGCTTCGAGAGCCTTCCGGCCTTCGGGCGTGTACGGATCCCCGATGTACTTCAAGAATCGCGGGACGTAGGTCAGCTTCCAGTAGGGCGGAATCGTCTCGAAGAGAGTCACGAGGTTCGAGGGGCCCACCACGCTCACCCCGCAGGCGAATACGTCGGGGGTGAAGGTCATGCCGACCAGGGCGGCATAGCCTCCGTAGCTGCCCCCGTAGATGGCCACGCGCTTCGGATCGGCCACTCCGCGCTTGACGGCCCAGCCCACCGCGTCGACGAGGTCGTCGTGCATCTTGCCCGCGTACTCGCCGATGGCGGACTCCATGAAGCGCCGGCCGTATCCAGTGGAGCCGCGATAGTTCACCTGCAGCACCGCGTAGCCCCGGTTCGCGAGGAACTGCACCTCCGGGTCGTAGAGCCAGTAGTCGCGCCACCAGTGCCCGCCGTGGACGACGAGGACGAGCGGGCCCGGCGCCGTGAAGCCGGCGGGGCGCGTCAGATAGCCGTGCAGCTCGAGCCCGTCGCGGCTCTTGAAGGCGACCGGCTCCACGGAAGTCAGCGCGTCGGCAAACGCCATCGACGGCGACCGTCCGAGGAGCACCGGCTCGCCCCCGCCGCGCTCGACGAGATACGACTCGTATCCTCTATCCGTGCCCGCCTGGACGGTCATCCGCCGCTCGGCATCGTCGAGACTGAGGACCCACAGATTCGCCGGGCCGCGGCGCTTGAGGGAGGCGAGGGCCGCGGCTAGCTCGGGGTCGAACACCGTCTCCCTCGGATAGTCCGGATTCACGGAAGCGATCAGGGGAGTTCGGGTGCGCTCGCTCACTCGCACCCACTCCACATCCACTCGCGGATGCTCGTAGACAACGGAGTCTTTGCCCGTTTCGAGGTCCACGCGCAAGAGTGCTCGGCGATCACGACCGCCGCCCGACAAGGCCCAGAGCCCTCGGTCGTCAGGCGTCACGCCGAGCAGCTCGACCTGAAACTCCTCGTCGGCGAGCGTCCGGACGGCGCGCCACGTGCCCGTCCGCCAGACTTCCAGACTCTGCCCGGTACCCGAGCGCCTCAGGCGGGCACGCGGCATCCCGTCCTGGTCGGTCATCCACTGCGTGACGTCGCCGGGGTTCTCGGCGATGAGGCTCGCCTCGCGGGTGGCCAGGCTCACACGATAGAGATCGAAGATCGAGCGATCGCGCCGGTTCGACGAGATGATGACGTGCGCCGGATCGGCGCGGAGCACCCGATGAATCCAGGATCGTGAGCTGGGCCACGGGGTCAGGTCGACCGGCTTGTCGGTCGGCGCTTCCGTGTCGGCCAGATAGACGTGGAGGTTCTCATCTCCGTCGCGGTCCTGCCCGTAGAGGACGTGGCGGCTGTCCTGGGCCCACCGGAAACCGAAGATCGACCGGGAGGAATGCGTGTCGAGAATCGTCGGCTGCCGATCATCGAGAGAGCGAAAGAAGATCGTGCTGCGCCTCTGGTGGGAGGCGATCCAGCCCAGCTTGGTCCCGTCGGGCGAGAGACGGTACCCGTAGTTCGATTCCCGATTGGCGAAGAAGCGCGAGACGGGAATGAGCTCGGGCGGCTTGTCCGCGGCGCCTCGGCGCGGCAGCTCCTCCGCGCAGCCGACGAAGAGGGTTATGGCGAGAAGACAGGATGCGAGCGCTCGCATGCGCCCCCCTCACATGACCGGTGATTTTCGCTCGCCGTCCCGCTCCCAGACGTTGAAGGCGGCGTCCCAGACAGCGATCATACCGTCTCGCATCCGCCACACCTCGAGCCCGCGGCCCGCCATGCGCTTGCCGGTTTCGTGGTCCTCCCAGGTGCCCTCCCAGACATTAGCGAGGACGTTCCCCTCGAGGGCCAGGAGCGTCTTCTGCAGGCGGTAGTTCTTCTGCCGCGACAGGCGCGCGGTGAAGAGCTTGCGGAGCGCATCGCGTCCGCGCAGCTCCGGCTGCTCGGAGAACCGAACGACGCAATCCTCGGTGAAGCCGTGCACCAGTGCCTCGATATCGCGCCGGTGGAACATGTCCTCGACGGCGCGGAGCAGCCCGGCCACTTGCTCGCGCGACCAGGGATCCTCACCCTTGGGAAATGTCAGAAGCTCAGACTCCAGAGCCAAAACCTCCCGCGGTGCGCACCGTGGCCGCTTCGCCCATGTGCCCGGCGGAGTGCATGATCAGAATCGCGGGCACCACCGCGGAACGCGACCGGCCGGCAAAGGCTTTCACCATTCCCTCGGCGCGGGTGCCGAAGCAGCCGAGAGCGGCAGCTTTCTCGACGGCGCTGGCTTCGATCTCGCCCTTCCAGTCGCCCGGTCCGAAACCGCCGACGATCTCCCGTGTCCGCCGGCCCACGGCGTCCCGGTAGTCCCGCAGCGCCGCGATGTCGATCTTCTCGCTCAGCTCGGACACCTCGGGCTTGGTCATCCCGATGCCAAAGTCGGGCCGCGAGATCTTCAGCCGCCCGGACCAGCCCCCGTCGAGGACCTGATCACGCCCACTGATCAGGAGATTGGCGAAGACGTCCTCCGCGCGAGAGATGTGCCACATGAGCCACGCCAGCGAGTTCAGGTCCTCCCGGGGCCGCACCCGCATCTGCTCGTCGGTGAGGCCACCGAAGGTTCGCTCGGCCATCGACATCTTGTCGCCGCCCACGGCCGCGGAGTGCACGCGGCAGTGCTCATCGAGGAGAAGGTCACGAGCATCCATGTTCTAGTCTCCCGTTGATCTCCCCTCACCCTGCCCTCTCCCCAGAGGGGAGAGGGATCCAGAAACAATCAACCCTCCTCTCCTCTGGGGAGAGGGCCGCCGTTCGAGCTGAGCGGCCACGCCGCGAGGCGAGGGCTGAGATAATGAGGGGGCAGAGGTTATGCGCCCGCGAAGTTGTAGAAGCGCGCGGCGTTGTCGCAGACGATCTTGCGCCGCACGTCGGCGGGCAGGTGCGCCGTCTCGCGCGCGATGTATTCGCGCGAATCGGGCCAGATGCCGTCCGGATGCGGGAAGTCCGAGCCCCACATGATCTTGTCGGCGCCCAGCTCCTCGGTCAGCTTCAGGCCCACAGGGTCGGTCTGGTACGTCGCCCAGCACTGGCGCTTCCAGTACTCGGTGGGCGGCATGGTCAGCGAGAGGTCCTTGAACTGGTCCTCCCACTCCCCGTCCATGCGCCAGAGAATGTAGGGGATCCAGCCGATGCCCGCCTCGCCCAGCACCATCCGGATCCGCGGGTAGCGCTCGAGCACGCCTCCGTAGATCATCGCCATCAGGATCTGGGCCATGTTGATCTGAAAACCCGTGATGTGCGTCGCGAAGGCCATGCGGGCCAGGCGCTTCTCTTCATCCGTCACCTCAGCCCCCGCGCGGGAGAGATCCGATCCCATGAAGACGAGCTTCTGGAGCGGCTCGGGCAGCCGGCTGCCGATGGTGTGGAAGTGGAGCGGCAGCCCGCAGGTGTCGATGACTTCCCAGAGCGGATTCCAGTACGGGTCCCACAGCGGCTTGAGGTCGGGCGAGTTCGCGATGTCGAGGCCGCGCACCGTCCCCCTCTTGGCCACGCGCTCGACTTCAGCGATGGCGGCGTCGATGGGATTGTTGGGGATGGAGGCAAGCCCCGCGAAGCGCTCGGGATGCGTGGAGCAGAAGTCCGCGAGCCACTCGTTGTAGATGCGCATCATCTCGACGGTGGCGTCGGGATCGTTCATCCGGCCCGTGGCGCCCAGAATGCCGTAGAGCACCTCGCCCTGCACGCCGTCCAGGTCCTGGTCCTTGATCCGCAGCTCGGGATCGGTGAGCCGGCGTATGCCCTTCCGGCCGTCCTCGTAGATACCCTTCTCCGCCATCCGGTCCGCCCGGTGGATGCGTCCCGGCACATACTCGCGGCCTCCCGAGCCCATGCCGCCTGCCAGTCCCAGGCTCGCGCCCTTCTTGGTCACCCACGTCTTGCCCTTGGGCGCGTCCACCACGTACGGCATGCGGTCGCGCATCTCGGGCGAGGCATTGGCGGTGAAGAGATCAGGCGGCAGCCAGCAGAGGTCGACGTGGCAATCGGCGGAGATCATCTCGTAGCGCATCAAGTGTCCTCCTGGTCGCAGAGCTGTAGCTACTTGATCAAGCCGTAGAACTTCCCCGCGTTCTCGCAGACGATCTTGTGCACGGTGGCGGGCGGCAGGTGGCCGAACTGCTCCTCGATGTATTTGGAGGACTCCGGCCAGACGCCGTCGCCGTGCGGATAGTCGGAGCCCCACATCAGGGTCTCCTCGCCGATCTCGTGGACCATCTGGGTGCCGATCCGGTCGAACTGGAAGGTGGCCTTGCACTGCCGCTTCCAGTAGTCGCTGGGCTTCATCTTCAAGCCGAGGTCGCGGAAACGATCCTCCCACTCGAAGTCCATGCGATCGAGGGCATAGGGTAGCCAGCCGATCCCGCTCTCGCCCAGCGAGATGCGGAGGTTGGGGTACCGCTCGAGCACCGCGCTGCCGATGATGGCGGCGATGATATTGATGAGGTTCATCTGGAAGCCCGACACGCTGGTGAACATGGCGGCACGCCTCGTGAGCCCCGTGGCCTTTTCCCTCACGCTGGGCGGCATGGTCGGGAAGGTGTGGAAGTGCAGCGGCAGCCTGACCTCGTCGACGGCCTGCCAGAGCGGCTCCCACGAGGGATGCCACATGGGATCCATGTCCCACGAGCAGGAGAGCTCGATGCCGCGCAGCCCCATCTTCGCCACGCGATGGATCTCCGCGACGGCCGCGCCGATATCGCCATAGGGCAGGCAGGCCAGGCCGATCTGGCGGTCGGGATAGTGGCGGCAGAAATCCACGAGCCAGTCGTTGTAGATGCGGAACATCTCGCCCGCCGCCTCATGGTCGCCCAGCCGCGTGGCCGCGCCCAGGATGCCGAAGATGATCTCGGCCTGCACGCCGTCGCGCTCCATGTCCTTGATGCGCAAATCCGGAGTGGTGGGGCGGCGAATGCCCTTCTTGCCGTCCTCGTAGAGCCCGGTGGAGGCCATGACGTCCGCGCGGTAGTGGACGCCCGGAACGTACTTCTGCCCGGAGGGCCCCACGCCGCCCACCAGTCCGAAGGAGGCGCCGTTCTTCGAGGTCCACTGCGGCCCGTCCGGCCCGTCGGTGACATAGGGCATGCGATCACGCAGAGCCGCCGAGGCATTCGCCGTGAACAGATCGGGCGGAATCCAGGGCATGTCGATGTGGCAATCCGCCGAGATTCGCGTGTAGTTCATCGTGTCACCCTCGATTCTGTCGGTTCATCGCTCGAGCCGGACATCATCTTACGGGGCGGAGTACGGAATCAGCGTGAAGATCGGCTACGGCCGGCGTCACGGAAGAGGCAAGGCACACCACCGGGAGGGCCAGAGCCACAAGTATATCGGTCAACCGCCTCACGGGACCCTCCCAGGCAATAAGTCCGCCCATCATACGCCATCTCGGCCTCACCGGACAGGGCGCCCGGCGTACTGGGCCAGTACCTAACCGCCCAGGTAGTGCTGCCGCACCTCCGGATCCTGGAGAAGGTCTTGCCCCGTGCCCTCGAAGCGGTTCCGGCCCAGCTCGAGGACGAAGGCCCGGTGCGAGATGGCCAGCGCTTGCTTCGCGTTCTGCTCCACCATGAGCACTGCGGTGCCCTCCCGGTTGATGGCCACGATGGTCGAGAAGACCGCCTCGACCATGCGTGGATCGAGACCAAGCGAGGGCTCGTCGATGAGCAGGAGCCGGGGATGGAGGAGGAGGGCGATGGCCATCTCGAGGATCTGCTGCTGGCCGCCCGAGAGCGTGCCGGCCGGCGCTCGGCGCTTGATCCCGAGTACGGGAAAGCGCTCCATCAACGCCTCGATGTCGCGCGGCACCTCGGCATCGCGGCGTGTGTACGCGCCCATCTCGAGGTTCTCCTCGACGCTCATGGCGGGAAAGTTGCACCGGCCCTGGGGGACATAGGAGCAGCCACGGCGAAGCACGTCGACGGGATTCTCCCCGCCAATCTCCTCCCCCGCGAGCCGGATACTGCCCCCGGTGAGCTTGACCATGCCGAACACGCTGCGGAGGAGCGTCGACTTTCCCGCGCCGTTGGCGCCGATGATCGACACGATCTCGTCGGCACGGACGTCCGCGGAGACCCCGTGGAGCACCTCGATCTCGCCATAGCCGGCGTGCACGTCGCGGAGACGGAGCAGCGCCTCCTCGCCACGCCTGTCCGCTTCGGTCTGTGGGCCTTCGGAGAAGTGCATCTTAGTTCGTCCTCGTTCGAGCGCCGGCTTCGCCGGCGCAATCTAGTTCTGGGGGAGGCTCGGAGGGGGCCGTCGAGGCCCCCTTCGATTAAACTCCAAAGTAGGCCTCGATGACCTTCGGATCGCGGCGGATCGCCTCGGGCGGCCCCTCCGCGATCTTCTGACCGTGGTCGAGAACGATGATGCGCTGGGAAATGTCCATGACCACGTCCATGTTGTGCTCGACGAGGAGCACGGCCTTGCCTTGCCGGTGCAGGCCTCGGATCTGCTCCTTCATCTGGTTGATCATGGTGGGGTTCACGGCGGCGGCGGGCTCGTCGAGCAGCACGAGCTCCGGATCGGGCATGAGGGCGGCCGCGAAGGTGAGGAGCTTGCGCTGGCCGTACGACAGGTGGCCTGCCGGCGTGTCGATGCGCGCGCCCAGCCCCACGGAGTCGAGGAGCATCATGGCACGCTCGACGGCCACGGCCTCGTAGCGCCGGACGCGCGGCGCGCGGACAAGCCGCGCCACGACGCTCTCCTCCTGGTGCTGCTGGAGAAAGGTCAGCAGGTTCTCGAGGGCGCTCAGCCGCGGGAACACGCTCACGAGCTGGAAGGTGCGCCCGATCCCCAGCCGGGCCATGCGGTGGGTGGCCACGCCGGTCACGTCGCGACCGCGGAAGGTCACGTGTCCCTCGTCGGGCGCCAGATAGCCGGTGACGCAGTTGAACAGCGTGGTCTTGCCGGAGCCGTTCGGGCCGATGAGGCTCACGAGCTCGCCCGCCTCCACGTGGAGGTCGACGCCGCCCACGGCGGTCACGCCGAGGAACCGCTTGGTCAGCCCGCGCACCTCGAAGAGCGCCACCTAGGAGCCCGCGGCCACGCGGCGACGGCGGAAGACGGCTTCGAGTCCCTCGGGAAAGCGGATCACGATGACGAGGAGGAGCAGTCCGTAGATGACCATGCGCCACGTCGGGGCCATCCTGAGGATCTCGGGCAGGGCGGTGAAGGCGACGGCGCCGACGAGGACGCCGCGCAGGCTCCCCACTCCCCCCAGAAAGATCATCACGAGCAGGTTGACGCTGAGGCTCACCGTCAGCTCACCCGGACACAGCACGCCGATGTACGAGACGTAGAGCGAGCCCACCCCGCCCGCCACCGCGCCGCCGATGACGAAGGCGAGCATGCGGTACTTGAGGGGGGCGATGGCGGCGGCGGCCGCGAGCATCTCGTTGTCGCGCACGGCATGGAAGGCGCGGCCCAGGCGAAAGGTGGTGAGACCGTGATAGAGCAGTCCGACCAGGGCGACGGCGGCGAGGGCCATCCAGTAGTAGGCGGGCAGGGTGGCGATCCGGAGCGGCCCGAGCTGGGGCTTGGGGATGCCCGTCACGCACAGCGGCCCGCGCGTGAACTCGACCCAGTTGGTGGCCACGATCTGGGTCACCAGGGCGAAGCCGAGCGTGCCCATGGCGAAGCTGTGCTCGGTCAGCCGGAACATGGGCACGCCCAGGGCCAGGGCGGCGAGGCCGGCGAGCGCCATGCCGGCGGGGAGCGCGAGGGTGAACGGCCAGCCTGCCTCGGTGGCGAGCAGGGCGGCAGTGTAGGCGCCAATGCCGAAGAAGGCCGGGTGAGCGAGCGAGAGACTGCCCACGTGGCCGACGACCAGGTCGTAGCTCAGGGCCAGCGCCCCGTAGAGGGCGGTGAAGATCAGCACGTGCAGGATATAGCGCTGCTGGCCGGGGGCGGCCACGGCGACGATCCACGGCGCGGCCACGAGGGCAGCCGCCGCGAGCGTCCAGCGAGCGGCGCGCATGGTCATATCCCGATCCGGCGGCCGAAGAGCCCCTGCGGCCGGACGAGCAGCACGAGCACCATGACGACGAAGGCGATGGCGTCCTTGTAGGCGTACGAGACATAGCCGGCGGCCAGCGACTCCGCCAGGCCGATGAGGAAGGCGGCGGCGATGGCGCCCTTGACGTAGCCGAAGCCGCCCACGATGACGGCCGCGAAGGCCTTGAGGGTGAGGAGGGCGCCCACGTCGGGAAAGATGTTGAAGAGCGGCGACACGAGGACGGCGGCCCCGCCGGCGAGGGCGCCCGAGATCGCGAAGGTGGCGAGGGCGACGTGCTGGACGTCCACGCCCACCACGGCACACGCCTCGCGATTCTGCGACATGGCCCGCATGGCCTTGCCGAGCTTGGTGCGGGTGACGAACCACTCGAGGGCGGCGAAGACGATGACGGCGGCGAGGAGCAGGAGGAGTCGCTGCCAGGCCATGCGCAAGCCGCCGACCTCGAGGATGGATGACGAGAGCTTCGTCGGCACCTCCTTGGGCTGGGTGCCGAAGACCAGGATGGCCAGGTTGGTCAGGGTGATCGACGTGGCAAGGGTGGCGATGAGCTGGACGTGCCAGGAGCGCGGCAGGATGGCGCGGATCACCGTGCTCTCGTACCCGAGCCCGAACGCAGCCATGGCCGCCGTGGCGAGAAAGCCGGCCACGGGATAAGGCAGCCCCAGCTCGCCGTAGGCGTACCAGAAGGCGTAGCCGCCCAGCATGTAGAACTCGCCGTGGGCGAAGTTGATGAGACGCACCACGCCGAACATGAGGGCGAGCCCCGTCGCCACCATGGCGTAGAGCGAGCCCAGGGTGAGACCGTGGACGACCTGCTCGAGGAGGTCGTTCAAGAACGCTAGTCCGGAACGCGGCTCGGGGTTCCCCCTCACCCTGCCCTCTCCCCCACTGGGGGAGAGGGATAAGACTTCGTCTCGCCATCGAAAAGATCTCGGAGGATTCTGATTCCTTTTCCTCTCCGTGGAGACTTTTTTCGAATCCCTCGCCCCCGGAGGGGGGAGGGCCGCAGTTCGAGCTGAAGGGCGAAGCCCTGAGGCGAGGGCTGAGTAGGTGAGGGGGAGCGTGCAATGATCTTCATGCGTTCATGAATAGTTGCCGCTAGGGCTGGATGGGAATCCGCTCCAGAACCTTGAGCTGGCCGCCGCGGATCTCGACGATGAGCATGTTGATGAATGCCTGGTGTGTCTCGTCGAACTTGATTCGGCCCACCGGCGTGTTCACCACGTCGACCTCCTCCAGCGCGTCACGGATGGATTTACGGTCGGCCCGCCCCGTCTTCTTGATCGCCGCCTCGATGGCCGGCGCCACCGCGTAGCGGAAGGCGATGGCGGCCAGACTGCCGTGGACCCGGACGGGCACCTTCCAGCGGTCGAGCCACCGCTTCTCCCATTCAGGATCGAGGACGGGAGTCCAGTAGGTGGCCTCGACGAGGCCGTCGGCGATCGACGGGGTGTCGCGCACCTGGTGGAGGAACTCGAGGGTGGCCATGCTGCCCCGCGCGTAGAGCTTCTGCGTCAGCCCGAGCTCGCGGTACTGGCGCATGAACACGCTACCCTCGCTGGCCAGCATGACGAGCAGCACCGCCTCGGGATTGGCCCGCTTCACGCGGGTGAGCACGGGCCGGTAGTCGGCCTGGCCCCGGTCGAAGAACTCCGTGCTCACCAGCTTGATCCCGTACTTCTTGAAGGCGGCGTCGTAGGCGGCGGCCGCCCCGCGCCCGAAGTCGTCGTTCTGAGCGAAGATCGACACCGACTTCGTCGACTGGCTCATGTACTTGGCGAACTGGTTGCCCAGCATCACGTCGTCGGGATTGACGCGGAAGGCCCACTCGTTGACGCTCTTGCCGATGAGCTCGCGGATCTTCGGATTGCTGCAGGCCTCGATCACCATCGGCACCGCGAGCTCCTTGATCACGGGCAGGGCGCCCAGGCAGGCTCCGCTGTGCGTCTGGCCGATGATCACGTCGACCTTGTCCACGTCCACGAGCTTGCGCACGGCGCTCACCGCCTCGCCAGGAGTGCCCGCGTTGTCGCCGAAGGAGAGCTCGATCTTTCGCCCCATGATGCCGCCTTTGGCGTTGTACTCGTCGGCGAGCATCTGCGCCGCCCATTTCACCCCCTCGCCGGTGATGGCCGAGGGGCCGGTCATGGCGGAGGAGAACCCCACCTTGATGGGCGGAGGGCCCTGCGCGCGCGCGCCCGGCAAGTCTCCCCCGAGCATGAGGACCAGCACGGCCGCCATACCAATCGCACCACGTCGCGTCGGTGTCATCGCTCCTCCTCGCTCGGCCTTCAGCCGAGGATGGCCAGGTCCTGGCTGGACCGCGTGAGCCGGCGGGCGCCGGTCGCGGTGATCTCCACGGCGTCCTCGACCTGGACGCCACCCCAGCCGTGCTCGTAGTAGGGCGTCTCCACGCAAAAGACCATTCCGGGCTCGAGGGCCGTCCGGGTCGTCGCGTTGATGGTGGGCGGGTCGTAGGGCTCGAGGCCGATCCCGTGTCCCACATGGTGGCGCTGGTAATGGGGAATGCCGTTCTCGCGCGTCACCCTGACCGCCACGTCGAAGATGTCGCTCACGAGAACGCCGGGCTTCATGGCGGCGATGGCCGCCCGCTCGCCCGCGAGGACGCCCGCGTAGTAGCGCGCCTGCTTGTCGGTGGGGCGGCCGAGCACCGCGGTCCGTGAGATGTCGGACCGGTAGCTCTGGTACACACAGCCAAGATCGAAGCGGACGAGATCGCCGGGCCGCAGCGCGCGCTCGGAGGGGTAGACATCGGCCAGGGCGGCGCGCTCGCCGATGGTGACCACCGTGAAGAACGGCGAGGCACCCCTCCGGAGCACCTCCTGCTCGTAGACGTGGGCGGCCTCGTGCTCGGTGACGCCGGGCTTGAGCATGCCCAGCACGGCGGCGATGCCGTCCTCGGCGATGAGGGCCGCGCGCTCCAGCCGCGCGACCTCGTCGGCGCTCTTCACCGCGCGAGCGCCCCGCAAGAGCTGATAGCCGGGGGTGAGCGTGGTGGCGGCCAGACGCTCCTCCAGCCGCCGCCACGTCGCCGGAAAGACATTGGCCTCGTCGAGTCCGACGCGCCCGCCGAGCACGCCGAGATCGCCGAGCACGGCAGCAAGCGCGTCGGCGGGGCTCGCGGCGGGCGCCGCGGTCCACTGTCGGATCTTCTGTCCCACCGCCCCCGGATCTTCGGAGTACTCGAAGAAGAACTTCCCGTAACAGGCGAGATGGTCCACGGAGATCTCGTCGGCGGCCACCCCCGTGGTGTCGATGAAGGGAACGACGAGGCCGGTGCCGCGCCGGGTGAAAACGCCGTAGAGCTCCAGCCCGCGGAAGAGGGCATGGGAGATGGAGCGGAATCCCGTCATGTAGTAGAGGTTCTCGGTGGTGGTGGCGACGATGGCGTCGAGGCCCTCGGCCTCGAGCACCGTGGTCAGGCGCGCCTTCACGTGGCTGTTCATGAGCGACTCCTGAAGTTGGGGATGACCTCGCGGCCGAAGAGCTCGATGGCCTCCTGCATCTCGGCCACCGTATTGGCCACGAACAGCATACCGGACAGCGTGGTGACGCCGGCACGCTCGTAGGTTCGGATGCGCTCGCAGATCTCCTCGGGGCTGCCGATGAGGTTGCGCTGCTCGAAGCCGCCCGTCTGCTCGCGCAGGGTCGTCATCTTCAGCGACTCCAGGTGCTTGTAGAGCTGGGAGGCGTGAAAACGCCGCTGCGCCTCTTCATGGGTGCGCCCGATGGAGACGGCGAACTGCGGAGCGATGTCGATCCGCGAGCCGTCACGCCCGGCCCTCGAAGCGGCCCGGTGAACGTCCTCCACGCCCCGGGCGATCTCCTCGGGCGAGAGCACCGCGGGCATCCATCCCTCGCCGTACTCGCCGGCGCGCCTCCGCACCTCGGCATGGTTGCCGCCCGCATAGATCGGCAGCGGGGACTGGATCGGTTTGGGATAGCACTCCACCTCCTCGAAGCGCACGTAGCGGCCGCGGAAGGTCGCCCGCCGCTCGGTGAAGAGCATGCGCAGGGCCCGCATCCCTTCGTCCACGATGGCGCCGCGGTGGACGGCCTTCGCATCGGGAAAGAGGGCCTCGTACTCTTCGCGGTACGCCCCCGTGCCCACGCCCAGGATGACCCGCCCGCCCGAGAGCTGGTCGAGCGTCGCCACCTGCTTGGCCGCCACCACCACGTGGCGCATGGGCAGCACGAGGATACCCGTGCAGAGCTTGAGCCGGGTCGTGCGCGCGGCGACGTACGTGAAGGTGATCAGGGGCTCGTAGAAGTTGGGAGGGTCCGGGAACTCGCGCTGCACGTAGCGCTGGGTCGTCATGTGGTCGTTGCCCCACACGGAGTCGAAGCCGAGCCGCTCGCAGAGGAGGGCCGTGGGCGAAATGTCCGCCGGGCGGGCGAAGGGGATGGGATACATCATGCCCTCGATGCAGGTGGGGATGTGGACGCCGAACCTCAGCGCCATCGCAACTCCCTCCAGGCCGGCGACAGCTCGCCCCCGATCCGCTCGATCTGCTCCGCGAGGTCGGCATCGCGGGGCACCACGGCCACCGCCGTGTCGAGCCCGGCCTCGGCCAAGCGGCGAAGCTGGCCTCGGCATTCCTCCGGGGTGCCCGCCACCGCAAGCGTCCCCACCATCTCGTCGGTGACGAGGGAGGTGGCGTCGCCGCCGCGGACGAACGCGTCGCGGAATGGCTGGGTCTGGTCGACGGTGAATCCCGCGTCAGCGAGAATCGACTGGCCGTGCAGCACGCCCAGGTAGCGGGCGAGGACCGGCTTCATGCGCTCGCGCGCCCGGCGGCCGTCCTCCCCCACGAGCATCGGCACGTAGCTGATCACCACGAAGTCGCCGGTCCGGCCGGCCGTCGTCTCGCGCACGCGGCGCACGTGCGCGGGCGAGGCCAGCACCGAGCAGTGCACGCCGTCGGCTACCTCACCCGCCAGGCGAAGCGCCCGCGGCCCCTTCACGCCGAGGAGAATGGGCACCGCCTCCTTCGGGGCACGCTCGAGCTCGACTCCTTCAAGGTGGAAGCGCTCGCCGCGATACGATACCCGCTCGCCGCGCAGGAGGCTTCGGACGATGCCCACGGATTCGCCCAGCCCGGTCAGCGGAGCGTGGAAGGCGATGCCCATCTGCTCCTCGATCCACCGCCGGTTGCTGCTGCCCAGACCCAGGACGACGCGGCCCGGGGCCATGCTCGCCAAGGCCGCCGTCTCCATGGCGATGAGGGCAGGGTGTCGCGTATAGGGGTTGACGACGCCGAGCCCGATGACGACGTGCTCGGTGACGGCGGCCACCCCACCCGCCAGGGAGAACGCCCCGGGATGGAAGTAGTCCTCGATGAGCCACACGCTGCCCAGGCCCGCGCGCTCGGCCGCGCGGGCCCAGCCGAGGGCGCGGGTGGCCGTGTCGGCGCCCATGAGCGCCACCCCGAGGCTATCGGTCCAGCGCCAGTCCATAGCTCTCGTGGAGGACGACGAGGAGCCCGTCGAAGTCCGCGGGCGCGGCCGGCACCTCGGGCAGCCAGGCTCGGCTCGCCCCCGGATCCTTGAGGCCGCTCGACGTGAGGACGACCACGACCACCTCGTCGGGATCGATCGCCTTGCCCGCGCTGAGCTGCATCACCGCCGTCACCGCGGTCACCGCGGACGGCTCGGCGAAGATTCCCTCTTCCCGCGCGAGCGCGCGCTGCGCCTCGAAGATCCCTTCGTCGGTGATCTGGACGCCGCTCCCGCGCGACTCCCGCAGCGCGGTCAGCCCTTGGTACGTCCCGTAGCGCGAGGCGACAGAGAAGGCCACGGAGCGGCGATCGCCCTGGACCGGCTCCGGAACGTCGAGCCCCGCCTCCATGGCATGCGTGAGCGGCCCGTACGGCTCGGCGGCAATCATCCGCGGCACTTCCTTGACGAGGCCGAGGGTGCGCGCCTCCTGCATCCCTTTCCAGATGCCGAAGAGCCCGTCGCTGTACCCGCTCGGCACCACGCAGCGGTCGGGCGCCGTCCAGCCGAGATCCTCGACGATCTCGTAGGCCAGGCTCTTGTAGCCCTCGATGCCGTACGGCGGGGATCCGATCGGCGGGAGGACGCAGCCGCTCGTCGGATACCAGCCGAGCCGCTCGACACCTTGACGCATGAGCTGCCATCGCGACTCGGACGTCGGGCACGCCACCACGGCGGCGCCGTAGGCCTGCATGAGGGTCTTCATCGTCTCGGGCACGGAGGCGAGGGTGAAGATCACGCACGGCAGCCCGGCCCGCGCGGCATACGCCGCCGTGGCGGCGCCGTGATTGCCCGTGGACGACACCGTGATGACGCGCGCGCCTGTCTCCACGGCGTGGGTCACCGCCACCGAGCACAGCCGGTCCTTGTAAGACCACGTCGGGTTCTGGCCTTCGTCCTTGGCGTAGAGCCGGGAGAGGCCGAGCCGTCGGCCCAGCCGCTCGAGGTGGATGAGCGGCGTCGCCCCCTCGCCCATGGTCACCGCGTGCTCGATCGCCACCGGCATCACCGCACCGAATCGCCAGAGGCCGCCGGCCGCGGCGCTGCGCGCGAACAACTCGGACCCCCGGCCCTTCAGCGACTCGAGATCGAGCTTGACGGTGAGGTTGACGCCCACGCCCTGCTGCCCGCACTGGGGGCACCCGGTGAAGAGGCGCGGCCCGTCGAACAGCGCTCGGCAACGGAGGCACTCGAGCCCCAGCACGCGCGCGCGGGGTGGCATGGCGCCGGAGTATAGGAACCCCCTCTCGGAATTGTCAACGTGGCTGTTCGAGCTGAGCAGCGTAGCTGCGAGGCGAGAGCTGAGTTAGCCGTTCGACCTGAGCAGCGTAGCGGCGAGGCGAGAGCTGAGGTAGTCGTTCGAGCTGAGTAGCGTAGCGGCGAGGCGAGAGCTGAGTTAGCCGTGGCCGTCGCGGATGGTTCTCGGCGGCGAAGCCGAGGGAGCGCCGAGGTGCTATGGTATGGCTCCCGACAAGGAGGATGGCCATGAAGACCGTCGTCGCCCTGCCCGGACAGGGCATCGGAATCGAGGTCGTCGACGCCACGTGCGAGCTCTTGATGGGCACGGGGCTGCCTCTCAAGATCAGCACGCCTCCCCAGGGCGATCCCGTGCCCGAGGAGACGAAGCGGGCGGCGCGCCAAGCCGACGGCGTGCTCTTCGGCGCGGCCGGCCCCGCCACCTCGGCGGTGGTGGCCTGGCTGCGGTGGGAGATGCAGGCGTGGGCCGGCGTGCGGCCGATCCGCTTCTTCCCGGGCATGCGCTCGCCGCTGGCCGATCCCGAGGGCATCGACTACGTCCTTCTTCGCGAGAACAGCGAGGGCATCTATCCGGGCCGCGAAGGCGCGCTGGCCGACCTGATCGATGTCATGCCGAACCTCAGCGACCGGACGGGACGCCGCATCAAGGATTTCGGCCACGAGGGACACTTCGCCGTCAAGGTGGTGACGCCGAAGGGTGCCGAGCGCATCGCGCGCTTCGCCTGCGACCTCGCCCGCAAGCGGAAGGCCAAGGGCAAGCCCGGCAAGGTCACCTGCGTCACCAAGTCGAACGTCCTGCGCCAGACCGACGGGCTCTTCCAGCAGACGGCCGAGCGCATCGTGCGCGAAGCCGGCCTCCCCTTCGAGCACTTCCACGTCGACGATGCGTCGCGACGCCTCGTGCGCTTCCCGAAATCCATGGACGTCGTGCTGTGCATGAACCTCTACGGCGACATCCTCTCGGATCTCGGCGCGGAGACGGCGGGCGGCCTGGGGCTCGCGCCCTCCGGCAACTTCGGAGACGGAGGCTGGGCCTACTTCGAATCGGTCCACGGCTCGGCCCCCGACATCGCGGGCCAGGGCATCGCCAACCCCACCGCGACCATTCTCTCGGCCGCTCTCATGCTCGAGCACATGGGCATGGAGGCCGAGGCGCTGCGACTCGAGGCCGCCGTCGGGCGTGTCTACCGCGACGGCAAGACGCTCACCCCTGACCAGGGCGGCACGGCCAAGACGCGCGAGATGGCCCAGGCCGTCCTCGCCGCCTACAGGAACGCCTGATATGACATACGAAGCCCAGCTCGCCGAGACCGTCCTGATCCGAGGGCATCAGGGAGATCAGATCGACGCCTACCTGGCCCGCCCCCTGAGCGCGCTCCTGTATGCGGGCGTGGTCATCATCCATCACATGCCGGGCTGGGATATCGCGAACAAGGAGATCGCGCGCCGCTTCGCCCATCACGGATACGTCGCCATCGTGCCCAACCTGCACTTCCGCGAGGGCAAGGCCACGCCCGAGGAGAACAGCGCGAGCATCCGCGCGGCCGGCGGCATGCCCGACGATCGCACCATGGGCGACGTCCAGGGTGCCATCGACTTCCTCCGCAGCCTGCCCTATCTGAACGGCAAGGTCGGCGTCATCGGCTACTGCTCGGGGGGACGCCAAGCCTATCTGGCCGCGTGCACGCTGCGCGGCGTGGATGCCGCGATCGACTGCTATGGCGGAGGCGTCGTGGCGAAGCCGGAGGAGCTGACGGCGCGCCAGCCCGTGGCCCCCATCGACTTCACCAAGAGCTTGCAGTGTCCCCTGCTCGGGCTCTTTGGCATCGAGGACACGCGCCCATCACCGGACGACACGGCCAAGACGGAGGCCGCCCTCAAGGAGCACGGGAAGACCTACGAGTTCCACACGTACGAGAATGCCGGCCACGCCTTCTTCGCCGTCGACCGCCCACAGTATCGGCAAGCCGCGGCCGTGGACGGCTGGAAGAAGGTCCTCGCCTGGTTCGGCAAGCACCTCAACTGACGATCGCTGCCCGTGAGTGACTACGACGTCATCGTGGTGGGCGCCGGGAATGCCGCCCTGGCCGCGGCGGTCTCCGCGCGCGAGCAGGGGGCCGGGCGCGTGGTGGCCCTCGAGAAGGCGCCGCGCACCCTGCGCGGCGGCAACACGCACTATAGCGGCGGGCTCTTTCGCATCGCCTTCGACCGCCCCGAGGATCTGCGCATCCTCGTGCCCGACGCCGAAACTGAAGTGCCCGGCTTCTTCGCCGGCGTCGAGGCCTACCCCCACAAGCTCTTCATGGCCGATCTGCTGCGCGTCACCGACGGGCGTACGGACCCCGAGCTCGCCGAGCTCCTCATCGGCCGCTCCTACGACACCGCCTGCTGGATGGCGCGTCAGGGCATCGAGATGGAGCCGGCGGTGTCGCTCTCTGCGGTGAAAGTCGGCAACACCATCAAGTGGTCTCCCGGCGCGGTGATCCGCGCCAAGCACGAAGGGGTGGGGCTCTCGGCGATGTGGTTCAAGGCGGCCGAGCGCCAGGGCGTGGACATCCGCTACGACACGGCGGTGGTACGCCTGCTCCAGGACAAGAGCGGCCGTGTCACGGGCGTGGGTATCCAGGGGCCCGAGGGCTTCGCGGAGCTATCCGGCAAATCGGTCATCCTGGGCTGCGGCGGCTTCGAGGCCAATCCGGAATGGCGCGCGCGCTATCTCGGGAGACCCTGGGATCACGCCAAGGTGCGCGGCACGCGCTACAACACGGGCGACGGCCTGCGCATGGCGATGGAGCTTGGCGCCTTGCCGCATGGTCAGTGGACGGGCTGCCACTCGACGCCCATCGACGCCGATGCCCCGCCGCACGGTGACCGCAAGCTGACCGACAAGACCAACCGGCTGTCCTATCCCTATGGCGTCCTCGTCAACGCGCGGGGCTTGCGCTTCTTCGACGAGGGCGAGGACTTCCAGTTCTACACCTATGCCAAGCTCGGCGGCATCATCTTGAACGAGCCCGGCGGCGTCGGCTGGCAGATCTTCGACAGCAAGGTGCTGCATCTGCTCGAGGGGCGCTACAAGACGGGCACGCCGGCCATGGCCGATTCGCTCGAGGCCCTCGCGGACAAGCTCTCCCTCGATCGCGCGGCCTGCCGCCGCACGCTCGAGGAGTACAATACCGCGGTGACGGAGGGGCGCTTCGACCCCACCGTGCGCGACGGCCTCGCCACGCGCGGGCTGCCGCTGCCCAAGAGCAACTGGGCGCAACGGCTCGACACGCCGCCCTTCCTTGCCTATCCCGTCACGGGCGGCATCACCTTCACCTTCGGCGGCGTGCGCGTGAACGACTGCGCGCAGGTCATGAGCACGAGCTGGATGCCCATCCCGGGCCTCTATGCCTGCGGCGAGATGGTGGGCGGGCTCTTTCACGGCAACTATCCGGGCGGCACCGGGCTCATGTCGGGCGCCGTCTTCGGCCGACTGGCCGGGGCTCACGCGGCCGGAGACTGAGCCGATTGAACCGCCCCCTCAGCATTCGCCCCCTCAGCATTTGCCCCCTCAGCATTTGCCCCCTCACCCTACCCTCTCCCCCGATGGGGGAGAGGGATGAGATGGCGGAGCCGCGGATAATTTTTGAATCCCTCTCCCCCGCGACGGGGGAGAGGGCCGCGCAGTTCGAGCTGAGCGGCGCAGCCGCGAGGCGAGGGCTGAGTAGATAAGGGGGCTGCCATAAGATGAAGATCGGGTTTCACCTCACGCCGTTCTGGAGCCCAACGGACCGCGGCGCCACGCGAATCATCGACGAGGCGATCGAGGTCGTTGCCTCCGCCTCGCGCATGGGCTTTGCCTGGGTCTCGATCGGCCAGCACTGGATCTCTCACCCCACGGTGTGGCCGCAGCCTTTCCCCATCCTGGCCCGGCTGGCCCCGGAGACCGGCCAGATGCGCCTCAAGACTTCGGTGCTCCTCCTGCCCATCGTCAATGCGGTCGAAGCAGCAGAGAACATCGTCACCCTGGACCACATCACGCATGGCCGGCTCGACGTCGGCGTGGCCATCGGCTATCGCGAGCGAGAGCTGGAAGCGGCCGGGCTCGCGCGCAAGGATCGCGTGCCCAAGCTCGAGGAGTCGCTGGCGCTCATGAAGCGCCTGTGGACCGGCGAGGAAGTCACCTTCCACGGCGCCTACACGAGCGTGACCAAGGCGCGCCTCGGCTTCACCCCGTATCAGCAGCCGCACCCACCGCTGGAGATGGGCGCGCAGAGCGAAGGGGCCACTCGCCGCGCCGCCCGCCTCACCGACGGCGTGTTCTTCGGACCGCAGGTCGCCTGGCGCGATATAGCCGGGCTCAGCAAGATCTTTCGCGGAGCGCGAGCCGAGGCCGGCACGCGTACGCCGGGCAGCGTGGGCGCCTCACGCAGCCTCATCGTGGCGGCCGACAAGACCGCGGCGCTGGCCACCGCGCGCGAATATCTCGAGAAGACCTTCGCGATGTACCGGCGCTGGGAGATGCAAGAGACGACCATGGTGCCGCTCCAGCTCGATTTCGACACCGCCCTCGACGAGTGGACGGTCAACGGCTCGCCCCGCGACTGCGTGGAGACGCTGGGCCGCGCCCGCGAGATGGGGCTCGACAAGGTCGGCTTCACGATCTATAGCCTGCCCCGCGAGGTGCGGGCGCGGATCGACTATCTCCAGATGATCGCCGAAGAGGTGGTGAAGCCGGCGGGAGCTCTCGCATGAGAAGGAGTCGCCGTGCGAGCCGCCCGTGAGATCGCCATCGCGGCCACGCCCGACAAGCTCTGGGCCCTCTTGTGGGACGTGCCGCGCATGGTCGAGTGCATGCCCGGCTGCGCCGAGGCCAAGGAGGTCGCGCCGCAGCAGCGCTACACGGCCCGCATGATCCAGAAGGTCGGCCCCATTCGTCTCTCGGTGCCGCTCGACGTCGAGATCCTCTCGGCCGTCTCGCCCCATCGGCTCGCTCTGCAAGCCAAGGGCCGCGATCCCGCCATCGGCGCCGAGATCAGCATGCAGGTGACGCTCGAGATCACGGAGCGCGAGGGGGCGAGCGTCCTCGCCATCGTCGCCGAAGGACGCATCCTCGGCACCCTCGGCTCGCTGGGGCACGGGGTCATCGAGCGCAAGGCCGGAGACATGCTGGACGAGTTCGGCGTCAGGCTTGGCCAGGCCGCGGGAGCCTGACCGCGTGCTGCGTCCCTTCACCCTCGACCGGCCCTCGACCCTGGACGAGGTCACGGATCTCCTCTCGGCCCATCCGTCGGAGTCCGTCCTCTACGCGGGGGGCACCGAGCTCTTGCTTCTCATGAAAGAGGGGTTGATCCGCCCTCGACGCTTGATCGACGTGAAGGCCGTGCGTGATCTCGAGGCGATCACGGCCGAGGACGGCACCCTGACCATCGGCGCCACCGTTCGCCATCGGGGCGTGGAGCGCTCCGCGCTCGTCCAGGAGCGCTGCCCGCTCGTGGCCGGGGTGGCGCGACACGTCGCGAACGTGCGCGTCCGCAACGTGGGCACGGTGGGCGGCAACCTGGCTTTCGCGGACCCGCACAGCGACCTCGCCACCCTCTTCCTGGCCCTCGACGCGACGCTCGGCCTCTGGTCCCGGCGGGGCACGCGCGACATCGCCCTCGCGGACTTCATCCGCGGACCATACGAG
>DASYTI010000097.1 GCA_036002485.1 Candidatus Methylomirabilota bacterium
CTGGCCGTGGGCGCGGCGCTCCTGGCCGGCCTCTATCCGGCGCGCCGCATGGCCCGGGCCCAGGCCGCCGAGGCATTGCGCGATGAGTAGGCGCGCGCTCGTGCTCTCGACGCTGCTCATCGCGCTCGCGCTGGGGGGCATAGTCGCCGTGAGAGGCGAGCGCCGCACGCCCATCGCGGCCCATCTCACCGTCGCGGAGGCGCTCTCCTCGGGCGATCTCACCGGCTTCGCGCTCGCCGAGGCGCCCCGGCCTTTCACCTTCCCGCGTGACCACGGGCCACATCCCGCGTTCCGCACCGAGTGGTGGTACTGGACGGGCAATCTCGCCACGCCCGATGGGCGTCGCTTCGGCTTCCAGCTCACCTTCTTCAGGACGGCGCTCACGGCGGAAGCCCCGGCGCGGGGCTCGGCATGGAGAACCAACCAGGTCTATCTCGCCCATTTCGCGGTGACGGATGTAGCGGGCGGCCGCTTCCGGGCCTGGGGTCGCACTGAGCGCTTCGCCCTGGGAATGGCGGGCGCCCAGTCCGAGCCATTCCGCGTCTGGCTCGACGACTGGGAAGCGCGAGGCGAAGGCGCGACGGGCCTGCCCGTGCGGCTGCGCGCGACGGAGGGCGACACCGCCATCGACCTCACCCTCGACGGCGGCAAGCCCGTGGTGCTTCAGGGTGACCGCGGTCTGAGCCGCAAGGGCCCGGAGCGGGGCAATGCGTCCTACTACTACTCGCTGACGCGCATGCCCGCCCGCGGCGCGGTCACGGTGGGCGGCCAGCGCTTCGAGGTGACCGGCCTGGCCTGGATGGACCGCGAATGGAGCACGAGCGCGCTGGGCGCCGAGCTCGCGGGCTGGGACTGGATCGCGCTACAGCTGGCGGACGGCCGCGACCTCATGTTCTACCGGCTGCGCCGGAAGGATGGCGAGGCGGATCGCTTCAGCGCGGGAACGATCGTGGACTCCGCCGGCGGCGCGCGGGCCTTGAGCCTCGACGAGGTAAGGCTCGAGCCCGTGGGCGCGTGGACAAGCCCGCGGAGCGGCGCCCGCTATCCCGCGCGCTGGCGGCTCCGCATGCCCGAGCTCACCCTCGAGCTCGAGGTGACGCCGATCCTGGCCGATCAGGAGCTCGACGTGGGCACGCGCTACTGGGAGGGCGCCGTCACGGTGTCCGGTGCCGAGCGAGGTCGGACGGTGTCTGGCCGTGGCTATCTCGAGATGGTAGGCTACGGCCCCTAGCGGCTCATCGGACATTCAAAGGAGGGCCCCCACTCATGCGCGGCGTTGTTTTTCTCGGAGAGCGGAAGCTCGAGCTCAAGGAATTTCCCGATCCCACGCCCGGACCGGGAGAGGCCGTCATCGCCATCAAAGCGTCGGGAATGTGCGGCAGCGATCTCCATCCCTATCGCGCCGCGGGCAATGCCGCGGCCGCGCTGGGGCTCGGGACCGGCGGCCCCGTCATCGGCGGGCATGAGCCCTGCGGCGTGGTAGCGGCCCTCGGGCCCGGCGTGGCCGCGGATTTCGCGCCTGTGGGCAGCCGCGTGATGAACCACCACTACAAGGGCTGCGGGCGCTGCAAGCACTGTCGCGTCGGCTGGTCCCAGCTCTGCCGCGCCGGGATCACGGTATACGGCATGACCGGGCATGGCGGGCACGCCCCGTTCATGAAGGTGCCGGCCTTCACCCTGGTGCCTCTGGCCGATGAGCTCTCCTTCGAGGAGGGCGCAGCCATTTCCTGCGGCACGGGCACGGCCTATGGCGCCCTCAAGCGCATCGACGTCTCGGGGCGCGACACCCTCGCCGTCTTCGGTCAGGGACCCGTGGGACTGTCCGCCACGCTGCTCGGCCGGGCCATGGGCGCGCGGGTGATCGCCGTCGACGTCTCGCCCGAGCGCCTCAAGCTGGCCAAGGAGTTCGGCGCGGACGAGGTCGTGAACTCGAAGGAGGCCGACCCCGTCAAGACCATCCACGAGCTGACTCACGGCGAAGGCGCCGAGTGCACCATGGACTGCACCGGTGTGGCCGAGGCGCGCGTGGCCGCGGTCCGGAGCGCGGGGACATGGGGGCGGGTCTGCTTCGTGGGTGAAGGCGGCACCACCACCTTCGACATCAGCCAGCACATGCTACGGCGCCAGCTGACCATCCACGCCTCGTGGACCTTCAGCGCCATGGGCCAGGCCGAGTGCGCGCGCTTCATCGTGGACCGGAAGATCCCGCTGAAGAAGATCTTCACGCACCGCTTCAAGCTGGAGGAGGCCGACCAGGCCTATCGACTCTTCGACACGCAGACAACAGGAAAGGGCGTCTTCCTGTTCTAGCTGAGAGCACGCAGCGCTCGCGCGGCCTCGCAATCCCGACGTCGCTGCTGCCGTGGGCGGATCAGGTGATCGACTGATGACGACCGTAACACGCACTAGATCTTTCACAGGATCCGGCAGCGCCGATTCGACGCCTCTGATCGCGGGCGAACAGTTTGTGGGCCGACGCGCGGTGCTCATCGGCCTCCTAACGGCACTGCTACCGTCGCCTACGTACGCGCAGAAGACACCGATGCCGCCTCGCATCGGCTGGCTGTCTGCGGGATCGGAGCCCGATCCATTCCTTGACGGATTTCGCGAAGGTCTGCGCAAGCTGGGCTACGTCGAGGGTCAGAACGTCGTCCTCCAGATTCGACACGCTCACGGAGACTTGGAGGCCCTGCGCGCAGGAGCGGCGGAGTTGGCACAGGCAAACGTCATCGTGATCGTCGCCAGTCTCACGGCGGTCCGGGCGGCACGGGCGATCAAGGACATTCCAATCGTCTTCGTCATAAGCGGTGATCCGATCGAGGCAGGCCTTGCCAAGAGCTTCTCGCGGCCCGGTGGCAACCTCACCGGCAGCACCTTCCTTTCGCTCGAAATTGCGGGCAAGCGAGTGGAACTGCTCAAGCAAGCCGTTCCTCACCTACGCTCGCTTGTCGCGTTGTCAAATACCGACCATCCCGGGGAGAAGTCCGAGCTCCACGCCACCGAGGCTGCTGCTCAGATGCTCCGGATCAACCTCATCTATGTTGCGTTCTCGCAGTCCCCGTTCGGAGCAAGCCCAGAGCTCGACAAGGCGCTTGAGACCGTTCGACGGGCACAGCCGGACGCGATGGTCGTCTTCCCTGAAGGTGCGACGATGGCGAACCGCGCCAAGCTTGCGAACTACGCCATTGCCCAGCGACTGCCGGCGATGTTTGGCTGGAGCGAGTATGCCGAGGCGGGAGGGTTGATGAGCTATGGAGCGAGTCAGCGCGACGCGCATGCGCGGCTCGCTAGCTATGCCGACAAGATTCTCAAGGGTGCCAAGCCGGGCGACCTTCCCATTGAGCAGCCGACGAAATTCGAGCTCGTCATCAATCTGAAGACCGCGAAAGCCCTCAGCCTGACGATCCCGCCATCGCTCCTGCTGCGGGCGGACAAGGTGATCGAGTGAGCGGACGGCTGCCCAATGCTAGTTAGGCTTCGCACAGACGCCTGAGATGCAGTGGAGCCCATCTAACAGCGTGACGGAGGTGGGCGTCGAAGTTTAGCGCGTAGTGCGGTCGCGGCGGGTCAGCATGGACGCGGCCGCCAGCAGCATGCCCAGGATGGTGGCCGCGCTTCTGTATAGCTTTCGCCGCCGCGACCGGTCGAGCGTCTCCCAGCCGACGGCGCCCGAACCGTCCTGCTCGATGAGCCAGAACCGCGGCTCCAGCCTCGCGTCCTCCACGACCCGGCTGACATTGCCGGTGGCGCCGCCGCCCGTCTTGTAGGTCACGGTCAGCGTGGAGCCGGCGGGCGGACGCAGCCCGCGCGAGCCGTCACCGAACCGCACCTCTGTCGTCCCGTCGTCCTCGGTCGAGACCGTGTAGACCCGATCCTCGGGACCGACGCGCTTCAGGCTCGCCACGCGCGTCCAGGCCGCGCCGTCCACCGCCACCGTGATCTCGGGGTCATGTCGCCGGGAAGCCATGCACGATCCGCCGGAGCTAGAGCCCGTGAAGGGGAAAGATGTGCTCGCGGATCATCTGGACCTGTCGCATGGCGAACTCCTCGGCCCAGTGCCGCGTGTCGGGGGGCAGGTCCATCGGCTCGTCCCACAGGCGCATCTGCTTGAGGCCATGCCGAGCGAGGTCTTTGTGGCAGGGTCGCGGAATCTCGGCCGACAGCTCCACGCCGTTCATGGCGGCCCAGGCGGCCGTCCACGCGCGCGCGACGTTCGGTAGATCATAGCCGCCGCCGCCCAGGGCCACCACGCGCGGGGCAAACTCGAGCAGCCGCGCCACGATCTTGGTGAACCCCTGCACCGTCCACGCGAGGTGGGTGAGCGGATCGGTGCGGTGGGAGTCTATGCCGAGCTGGAGCACGAGGGCGTCGGGGGCGAAGGCCCGCAAGAGCGGCGGCACCACGGCTTCGAAGGCGGGCACATACACCGCGTCGTCCGTGTAGGGCTGCAGGGGCAGATTGACGGAGTAGCCGAGCCCCTCGCCCTCGCCGATCTCCTCGACGAAGCCCGTGCCCGGGAAAAGCCGGTCGCCGCGCTCGTGGCTGGAAAACGTCAGCACGTTCGGGTCGCCATAGAAGGCGAACTGCACGCCATCGCCGTGATGGGCATCGATGTCGACATAGGCGATCTTCCAGTTCTTGCGCCGCAGGGCCTGGATGGCGAGCACCGCATCGTTGACGTAGCAGAAGCCCGAGGCGCGCTCCGGCATCGCGTGATGCAGCCCGCCCGCGAAGTGGAAGGCCCGCGTCGCTTCGCCGTCCAGCACGAGCCGAGCGGCCAGGAGCGAGCCCCCCGCCGTGAGCTGCGCCGCCTCCCAGAGGCCGGGAAAGATCGGGTTGTCACCGGCCCCGAGCCCAAAGCGGGCGGCCTGCGGCACCCATTCTCCGCCGCTCACGGCCCGGAGAACCTCCACGTACTCCGGCGTATGGAAGCTCGTGATCGCCTCCACGGAGGCCGGCTCCGGCGTCAGAACTTTGAGCTTGGGGCCCGCCGTGAGGCCATAGGCCTCCATGAGCCGCCAGGTCAGGCCCAGCCGCTCCATGCGCAGCGGATGCTCCGGCCCGTAGTCGAAGCGCCGCCACTCCTCTGAATGGATGAGCGCGGTCTTCATGCCTTCTTCCGCCGCCACACCCCGGACTTGCCGCCCGATTTCTCGACGAGGCAGAGACCCGTCATCACCACGCCCCGATCGATGGCCTTGACCATGTCGTAGACGGTGAGGCCGGCCACCGCGGCGGCCGTGAGCGCCTCCATCTCGACGCCCGTCTTGTCCACCGTGCGCACACGGGTCTCGATGGTCAGGATGGAGCGCTTGTCGTCAGGGGTGAAGCTGACGGTGACGCCGGTGATGCGGAGGGGATGGCAGAGGGGAATCAGATCAGGGGTGCGCTTGGCCGCCATGATGCCGGCCGTGCGCGCCACGCCCAAGACATCGCCCTTGGCGAGGCCGCCCGCGCGGATGGCCGCGAGGGTGGCCGGCCGCATCTTTAGCACCACGCGGGCGACCGCCTCGCGGGCGGTCTCCGACTTGGGTGATACGTCGACCATCCGAGCCTCGCCAGACGGGCTCAAGTGGGAGAGGCCGCGAAAGCCCGGCGCCTCCCGGGACGGCGACATGGAGAAGCTGGCTCAGCCGCTCCGGGTCAGGCGTGCGCCGCGTCGCGCGCGTGTCGGATGATGGACTCCATCCGATCCTTGCCCATGAGCTTGAGCTTCTTGAGCTCGCTGACGCGCCATTGCTGGTCTGCCGTGAGGAACCCGCGGCTATTGAGGTCGGCCAGCTCCTGCTTGTACTTTGCGTGGTCTTCCTGGAGCTTGCGAAACTCGGGGTTCTCGACGACGAGACGCTCGATCAGCGGTTCCAGATCGGCCATTGGGACCTCCTGTGCGGTGAGGTTGCGGCCGTAGTGCTCCGTTTATACTCTCCGAGCGTTTTCGCTGTCAAGGGTTGCGGCGAAGCAAAAGATGAGGGGCGGTGGCCTTGAACTGCACGGTCACCTCGACCCCTTCGCCCAGGCCCAATTCCTCCACGGCACGGTGCGTCACGAGCGCCGTGAGAGGAAAGCCACAGTCAACGGCGACACGCACATGGAGCCCCACGGGATAGAGGCGGGCCACCGCGCCCTTGAGTCGATTGGGCGGCAGCGAGGCCCCGGGCGGAGGCGTGCCCGTCTTGAGCGTGACATCCTCGGCGCGAAGGCAGAGACGCGCCTCCTCGCCCGGCTCGACGGGCGGCTCGACCTCCTGCCTCACCTCCATGACCTGCCCTCCCACCTCGACGGTGGACACCCCATCTCGCGACGAGAGAATCCGGCAGCCCACCACGGTCTCGATGCCCACGAAGCGCGCGACCGCCTCTGACCCGGGCGCGCGGAAGACGCGCGAGGTGCTGTCGAGCTGGACGAGGCGGCCCTCGAAGAGCACGCCGACCCGATCGGCCAGGACCATGGCCTCTTCGTGATCATGAGTCACCAGGACGGTGGTGATGCGCTCGGCGCGGAGCACGCGTCCCAGGTCATCGATCAAGCTTTCCCGCGTGGGCGCGTCGAGGGCCGAGAACGGCTCGTCGAGCAGCAGGAGCTCGGGCTCGACCACGAGGGCCCGCGCCAGGGCCGCCCGCTGCGCCTCTCCGCCCGAGAGCGTCCGCGCCTGGCGCGTGGCCAGGGCGGCGATCTCGAAGCGCGTCAGCCAGCGCGCGACTTGTGCCGCGATGCGCTCGCGGTCCGCGCCGCGAAAGCGCAGACCCATCGCGACATTGTCGAAGACGGTCGCGTCGGCGAGCAATGGCTCCTGGAAGACGCTGGCCATGCGCCGTCTGACCGCGAGCCCCTGCGCCGCCGTCACCGGCAAGCCCTGAAAGCGTACCGTCCCCGCCGCCGGCGCCTCGAGGGCGCCCATGACGCGGAGCAGGCTCGACTTGCCGGCGCCATTGGGGCCGATCACGCTCAGCACCTCGCCCGTCAGCACGGTGAGGGCGGGCACGTCGAGCACCACGCGGCCTCCACGCTCGACGCGGATCCCGGCAAGCTCGACGACAGGATTCATGCCGAGGGCAGGACGTGGATGGAGCCGCGGTGGATGCTGAGCTGCCAGCGGCGGTCTCGATTGATGTCGAGAATCTCGTAGACGAGACGTGGCACCTCGATCTCGAGGTCATGGTCGCCCTGGGCGGGCCGTCCCGGGACGTCGAGCTTGAAGTAGAGCGTCCAGGTCGTGCCGAAATCGGCCTCCCCGACGATGTGACCGGACATGAGATTCATGTGGTGACCCGGGTCAGGGGTGACCCGGTCCTTGCGAATCAGGCGCACGTACTCCGGCCGTATGAAGAAGGCGAGCGGGCTCTCCGGCGCGGGCAGGTAGGAGCGCGTGGGCGAATTGACCGCCTCCAGCAGCTGGTCGCGCCAGCGAAACTGGATGCGGTCGGCCGTGGCCTTGAGCACGGTGCCGTGGAGCACGTTGCGGATGCCCACGATGCGCGCCACGCTCTCCGAGGCCGGCTGCCACAAGAGCTCGGCGCGCGGCGCGGCCTGGATGACGCGACCGTCCTCGTACACCACGATGCGGTCACCCAGCCGGTACGCTTCGGTGAAGTCGTGGGTGACGAGCACGGCGGCCATGCGCCACTCCGTGAGCACGGCGCGGAGGTCATCTCTGAGCGCCTGGCGCAGGGGCAGGTCGAGGGCCGACAGCGGCTCGTCGAGGAGAAGCAGCGCAGGATCCGGTGCGAGGGCGCGCCCGAGAGCCACCCGCTGCTGCTGGCCGCCCGAGAGCTCCCGCGGTCGTCGCGAGGCCAGATCGGCCAGGCCGAGGCGCTCCAGCACTTCCCGCGTGCGACGACGGCGTGCCGATCCGCTCAGGTGGCGAAGCCCGTAGGCGACATTGTCGCGGACCGAGAGATGCGGGAAGAGGGCATAGCCCTGGAAGACATAGCCGAGCCGGCGCTCTTGCGTCGGGACATCTATGCCGCGCTCGCCGTCGAAGAAGACCGTGCCGTTGACGACGATGCGTCCGCTGTCGGGCCGGATGAGCCCGGCCAGGCATTGCAGCGTCAGCGTCTTGCCCGCCCCCGAGGGGCCAAAGAGGGTGACGACCTCGTCCCCCGCCACCCAGCTCACATCAAGCGTGAAGCCCGGCAGAGATTTTCGGACCTCGAGAGAGAGGGCCACCTCAGAACCTCAGGCGCGCGAGGCGCCCGAGCCCCATCAGGAGCAGCGCCACGGTGGCCACGGCGATGAGCGAGAGGGTATTGGCCTCGGCCATGCGGTTGGACTGGACGAGGTCATAGATGGCGAGCGGTGTGGTCTGGGTCAGCCCGGGAATGCTGCCCGCGACCATGAGCGTGATGCCGAAGTCGCCCAGGGCTCGACAGAATGCCAGGACGGTGCCGGCCATCACGGCACGCGACGCGAGAGGCAGCGTGATGGACCAGAAGACGCTCCACTCGGAGCGCCCCAGCGTGCGCGCGGCCTGCTCGAGCCGACGATCCACGGCCTCGAAGCCCGCCTGGGCCGCCTTGATGAAGAGCGCGCTCGAGCCCACCCAGGCCGCCAGCACGGCCGCCCGCCACGTGAAGGCCAGCTCGATCCCGGCGGCATCGAGCACGCGCCCGATGGCGCCCTGACGGCCGATCAGGACGAGAAGGTAGTAGCCGAGAACGGTCGGGGGCAGGACGAGCGGCAAGACCACCAGGGCCTCGGCCGCATCGCGGCCCGCGAATCGCTTGCGCGCCAGCACCCACGCGATGGGCAAGCCGGTGGCCAGGGTCAGAATCGTGGCGACCACCGACACCTTGAGGGAGAGCCAGAGCGGAAAGAGGTCCATTCCGACCTAGAACTCTCCGGGCAAGAGGAAGCCGTAGCGCTTCATGATGGGCCGGCCCTCGGGCCCATTGAGGAACTGGATGAAGGCCAGGCCGAGCTCCGGGCGCGGGCTCCGCTTGACCACCGCCGCTATCTGGTTGAGCGGCTTGTGGAGCTTCGGATCGATGGGCAAGTAACGCACATCGGGAACGCCGGCCACGGACAGCGCCACGATGCCCGCCTCCACCGCGCCCGTCTCGATGAACTGGAGCGCGTGGCGAATATTCTCGCCGTAGACGAGCTTGGGCTTCACGCGCTCCCACACGCCCACGCTCTCGAGGGCCTCCTGGGCGGCCCGGCCATAGGGGGCATGGGCCGGGTTGGCGATGGCTACGCGCCGCACCTCGGGCTTGAGCAGATCCGTGAGCTCGCGGGCAGCAAGTGCGGACTTCGTGGGCGTGGCCAGGACGATGCGGCCCTGGGCATAGAGCGCTCGCGTGGGGGGAATGACGGCGCCGGCCGCCTGCAGGTCGTCGATGAAGCTCTCGTTGGCGGCGAAGAAGACGTCTGCGGGGGCGCCGTGCTCGATCTGCTTGGCCAGGTTGCCCGTCGAGCCCATGACCAGGGTCACGCGCGCGCCTGTGGCCTTCTCGAAGAGCGGCTTGATCTCGCGAAAGGCCATGTCAAGGTCTGAGGCAGCATAGATGGTGATGGCGGGCGAGGCCGGCTGAGCCAGCACGCCAGGCCCGCCGGCCAGGACCAACGCAATGACGAGGAGGCTGATTCGTCTCATGCGCATGAGACCTCCAGTATAGCGGAGGGACTCAGGCGCGGCGCCCCTGCTGTATCCAGGTCAGCGCCCAGTTCACGAGAAACATCAGGAGCAGGAGGATCAGCGAGAGGGCGATGGCCGTGTCGAAGTTGCCCTTGCCCGTCTCGAGCACGGTGGCCGTGGTGAGCACGCGCGTCGAGCCCCTGATATTGCCGCCCACCATGAGCGAGGCGCCCACTTCCGAGATGACAGCGCCGAAGCCGGCCATGACGGCGGCCAGCATGGGCAGCCGCGCCTCCTTTAATAAGGTCCACACGAGCTGGGCCCGGGAGGCGCCCAGAGCGAGGAGCTGCAGGCGGAACCGCTCGGGCACCTGCTGGATGGCGGCCAGGGTGAGCCCCGTGACGATGGGCGCGGCGATGATGAGCTGGGCCAGGATCATGGCCGTGGGCGTGTAGAGCAGCTCCAGCCCGCCCAGCACGCCGTTGCGCCAGAGGACGATGGTCACGAAGAGACCCACCACCACGGGCGGCAGCCCCATGCCGGTATTGATCACGCTCACCACGAAACCGCGCCCCGGAAAGCGCGTGAGGGCCAGCACGGTGCCCACGGGGACGCCCAGCACGAGCGAGAGCAGGGTGGCCGTCGCGGAGACGCGAAGCGACAGCCACGTGATCTGCCACACCTGGCTGTCGCCGCCCGCGAGGAGCGTGAGCGCCTGGAGGAGGCCCTGGCCTATCAGCTCCATGGCAGCTCCATGGCCGGCTAGCGGAAATCGGCGTCCGTCTTGCCGGCGACCGGCACGAAGAGGGGCTGGCCGTACCTGTCCGCGCCGAAGGTCTTGATGACGGCTTGGGTTTCGGGGGCGAGCATGAAGTCGGCGAAGGCTTTCCCGCCCGCGCCATTCACGCGCGGGCCATTGGCGGGATTGACCTCCATCACCGAGTAGAGGTTGAGAAGCGGCTTGTCCTTCTCGACGAGCACGGGCAGGCTCACGCGCTTCTGGAAGGCGAGCCAGGTCCCGCGGTCCGCGAGCGTATAGGCCCGCCGGTCATCCGCGATGCCGAGGGTCTGACCCATGCCCTGCCCCGACTCGATATACCAGGGGGCCTCGGGTGCACTGCCGGGCGCGAGGCCCGCCTGTTTCCAGAGATCGAGCTCGAGGGCATGCGTGCCGGACTTGTCTCCGCGCGAGACGAACCGCGAGCGGCTCGCGGAGATTCGCTTCATGGCCTCCACGGCGCTCGCCAGCCCCTTGATCCGGGCGGGATCGTTCGCGGGCCCGATGATGACGAAGTCGTTGTACATGACGAGGCGCCGGTTGAGGAGCTTTCCCTCCTCGACGTACTTCCTCTCGACCGAGGGCGCGTGGGCGAGCGTGACATCGGCCTCGCCCCGGGCGGCGAGGGCCAGCGCTTGACCGGTCCCGACCGAGATCGTCTTGACGGTCAAGCCCGTCTTCTTCTCGAACATGGGCACGAGCACGTCGAGCAGTCCCGAGTCCTGCGTACTGGTGGTCGTGGCCAGGATGACGCTGGAGGACTGGGCCCACGCCGCTCCGGGCAGCGCCAGCATGGTCAGGACCAGCAAGAGCCGACGCATGCACTGCCTCTATCGCGTGAGCACGCGCCCGGCGGGGACGGCGTGATAGCGCGGACCGTCCACCACCACCTGCCCGTTGACGATCACGTAGGGAATGCCGACGGGATGCCGGTGCGGATCGGGGAAGGTCGCCTCGTCGCGCACCGTCTTGGGATCGAAGAGCGCGAGATCGGCGGCATGTCCCGTCTTGACGAGCCCGCGGTTCTTGAGCTGAAGCTTGGCCGCCGCCATGCCCGTCATCTTGTGCACGGCCTGCTCGAAGGAGAAGAGCCGCTTCTCCCGGCAATAGACGCCGAGGACGCGTGGGAAGGTCCCGTAGCTCCGCGGGTGCGGCTTGCCCGGATGCGGCCCCGGCCCGGCGTGGAGCGACAGCGAGTCGGAGCCGATCATGGTGTGGGGATCGGCGCTGGCGATGGCGACGTTTTCCTCGCTCTGGGAGAAGCCGATCATGCTGACGCCGGCGCCCTCCGAGAGGACGAGGTCCATCATGGCCTGGGCGGGCTCGCGACCCGTGAGGCGCGCGAGCTCGGCCAGGTTCTTGCCCGCGAGCTCCGGCTTGGAGCAGGTGGCGACCATGACTTCGTCCCAGCCATAGGAGCCCGAGCCCGTGCGCCAGCGCTCGCCGCTGATCAGACAATCGGCGACGGCGCGCCGGCGCGCCGCCGGATCGGCCAGCCGCTCGAGCAGCTTGGCGGTGCCCCCGCTGTGCATCCAGGGGGGAAGGAGATTGTCCATCTTGGTGCTGCCGGCGGGGTACGGATACACGTCGCCCGTGACGTCCACCCCCCGGGCGCGCGCATCGGAGATCATCCGGAGCGCCCGCTCCATCTTTCCCCAGTTCTCCCGGCCCGAGGCCTTGACGTGCGCGATCTGCAGCGGGACGCCGCCTTCCTCGCCGATGCGGATCGCTTCCTCGTAGGCCTTCTCGAGCGTCCCCGCCTCGCCCCGCACGTGGGAGAAGTACTGGCCGCCGCGCGGGGCCATGCTCTTGGCCAGCGCGATCAGCTCTTCCGTCGACCCGTACACGCTGGGCGCGTAGACGAGTCCCGTCGAATAGCCCCAGGCGCCCGCATCGAGGGCCTCGGCCAGGAGCGCTTCCATCTTCTTCTGCTCGTCCGGCGTGGCCGGCCGATCCTCGCTGCCCATCGCGGCGAGGCGAAGAGCTCCGTGTCCCACGAACTGGACGACATTGACCGACGTCCCGAGGCCGCGCAGGTGCTCGAGATACTCACCGAAGCTATGCCAGGTGACGCGCGGCTTGCTGCCTATCCCGCCGATCCAGTCGCGGATCTCGTCCTCGCGGCCCGGCGCGATG
This sequence comes from Candidatus Methylomirabilota bacterium, assembly GCA_036002485.1. Taxonomy (NCBI): domain Bacteria; phylum Methylomirabilota (SeqCode); species Candidatus Methylomirabilota bacterium. The sequence continues at coordinate 12,489 of DASYTI010000097.1, forward strand.
GGGCCAGGCGAGAAGCCGCACATGCCGACCACCTCGGTGGTCACGCCCTGGCGCACCTTGGATTCGGCGGCGGGACATGTCTGGTAGACGAGATCCGAGTGCGAGTGGATATCGATGAAGCCCGGGGCGACCATCAGGCCCTTGGCGTCGATGGTCCGCTGCGCCTGGCCCGCCAGAGCGGGACCGACGGCGGCTATCGTGTCGGCCTCGAGCGCCACGTCGGCCGCGACGCCCGGAGCGCCGCTGCCGTCGACGACGGTTCCGCCCTTGATCAGAACTGACCAGGCCATGGCTATGGGGCGTCGATGATCTTGACCGTCTTCATCTTGTCACCCTTCTTGATGCCATCGACGATGTTCATGCCGGAGACGACCTTGCCGAACACCGTGTACTTGCCGTCCAGGAAGTGCGCGGGGGCCAGGGTGATGTAGAACTGGCTGCCCGCGGAATCGGGATCCTGGCTCCGGGCCATGGCGAGCACGCCGCGCACGTGCTGCTGCTTGTTGAACTCGGCCTTGACCTTGTAGCCGGGGCCTCCGGTGCCGTCCCCCTTGGGGTCGCCCCCCTGGACCACGAAGTTCGGCTCGACGCGGTGGAAGGTCAACCCGTCATAGAAGCCCTTCTTGGCCAGCGTGACGAAGTTCTCCACCGTCTTGGGCGCGTCCGCGGGGAAGAACTCGATCTTGATCACGCCGCCCTTTTCCATGGTGATCTCGGCCGTCTGATTCACGCGCGAGGATCCTTTCTCGGTCTGTGCGGTTTTGGGGCCCTGGGCCCAGGCGCCCGTAGGCGCCGCGAGCGCGACGATGAGTGAAGCCAGCATCAGCTGTCGGATTCTCACGGGTGCACGCCTCCTCGAGCGGGGATAGAGCGTCATTATGCCCCGGCGTGAAGCTCCGGGCAAGGTCAACGCGCTGCGGCATTCGAAAAATCCGTGCTACAGTGAAAGCATGCAAGAGCGTCACGACATCCGCAACGTCGCCATCATCGCGCACGTCGACCACGGGAAAACCACGCTGGTCGACGCCATGCTCTGGCAATCCGGCATCTTTCGGGCCAATGAGCATGTGGTCGAGCGCGTCATGGATTCCATCGACCTCGAGCGCGAGAAGGGCATCACCATCATGGCCAAGAACACGTCCATTCATTACAAGGACGTGAAGATCAACATCGTGGACACCCCCGGCCACGCCGATTTCGGCGGCGAGGTGGAGCGGACGCTCACGCTCGTGGACGGCGTGCTCCTGCTCGTGGACGCGGCAGAAGGCCCCCTGCCCCAGACGCGCTTCGTGCTCAAGAAAGCGCTCGAGGCCGGGCTCACCCCCGTGGTCGTGATCAACAAGATCGACCGCCAGGACGCCCGAGCCCCCCAGGTGCTCGACGAGGTCTACGACCTCTTCATCGATCTCGAGGCGGCGGAGGACCAGCTGGATTTCCCTGTCCTCTACACCGACGCCCGCAAGGGCATCGCCAAGCTCTCTCTCGACGACGACTCGAAGACGCTGGCCCCCCTCTTCGACACGCTGGTCAAGACGATCCCGCCCCCCCGCTTCGATCCCGAGATGGGGCTCCAGTTCCGGGCCACCTCGCTGGACTGGGACGACTATGTCGGCCGGCTCGTGATCGGCCGCATCGTCAACGGCACGGTCCGCCAGTACGACCGGGTGGCCGTGGTGCACCGAGACGGCTCGACAGAGCCGGCCAAGATCACCGTGCTCTACGGCTACGAGGGACTCAAGCGGGTCGAGATCTCCGAGGCGACGGCGGGCGATCTGGTGGCCGTGGCCGGCACGGACAATGTCGAGATCGGCGAGACCCTCGCCGATGCCGAGAAGCCCGTGGCTCTCCCCGTCATGCACATCGACGAGCCCACGGTGTCCATGCTCTTCTCCTCGAACATCTCGCCCTTCTCGGGCAAGGAAGGCCGGTTCGTCACCTCTACCCAGCTCCGCGATCGGCTCTGGAAGGAGCGGCGGACCAATGTCGCCATCCGCGTCGAGGAGACCGACTCGCCTGATACGTTCCGCGTGTCCGGCCGAGGCGAGCTCCAGCTCGCCATCCTCATCGAGATGATGCGGCGCGAGGGCTTCGAGCTGGAAGTGAGCAAGCCCGAGATCATCACCAAGGAGGAGCGCGGCCAGACCCTCGAGCCCATGGAGCACCTGGTCGTGGACATCCCCGAGGAGTTCATCGGCGCGGTGACCCAGAAGCTCGGCCCCCGCAAGGGCGGGATGACCAAGATGGTCAATCACGGCACGGGCCGCGTCCGCCTCGAGTACCGCATCCCCTCCCGCGGCCTCATCGGCTACCGCTCGGAGTTCTTGACCGACACCCGCGGCACCGGCCTCCTCAACCATCTGTTCGACGGCTATGCCGAGTGGCAGGGCGATATCCCGCACCGGGCCAATGGCGCGCTCGTCTCCGACCGCACCGGCAGGACCACGTCGTACGCCATCGATCACCTCCAGCCGCGCGGCGAGCTCTTCGTGGGGCCGGGCGAAATGGTCTACGAGGGACAGATCGTCGGCGAGCACAACCGGGATACTGATCTCGACGTCAACATCACCAAGGAAAAGAAGCTGACGAACATGCGCGCGTCCACCTCGGACGAGGGCGTGCGCCTGACCCCGCCCCGCACCATGAACCTCGAGCAGTCCCTGGAGTGGGTCCGCGAGGACGAGCTCCTCGAGATCACCCCGAAGTCGCTCCGCCTGCGCAAGAAG
>DASYTI010000098.1 GCA_036002485.1 Candidatus Methylomirabilota bacterium
CCCGAGGAGCGTGTAGGGCTCGCTGACGAACAACGGCTTGGTTCCCCAGATGAGCTTCATCAGATCGTCCAGGATCAGGAAGATCGAAAACGTGAGCAGGAGCTGGATCGCCTCCGCCCGGCCGTACACTCGCTGCAGGAAGACGCGCTCGATGAGGGGGCCCGCGATCAGGCCGACGATCACGGGTGCGAGCAGGAGCATCAGATAGGTGAGGTATGGATTCGCGCCCGTGCCCAGGAGCCACAAGGCCAGGGAGGTGGCCGTGAACGCCCCGAAGGCATAGAGGCCGCCGTGGGCCACGTTCAGGATGCGGAGCACTCCGAAGACAAGGGTCAGGCCGACAGAGATCAGGAAAAGGACGGCGGCAAAGACGGTCCCGTCCATGACGATCGTGGTGAAGAGGCGCATGGTGACGGCCCGCGGTCGAACGGGATGAGGGAAGGGGCGAACTCACCCCTTCCCTCGCGCCCCGTGTCCCGCAGGAGGGCTATTTCGTGAGCGTGCCGATCCAGTCGGGACTCTTGACGCCGACCGGCGGCATGATCTCCTCAGCCCGGAACGTGACCAAGCGGTCCATCGTGGCGAAGCCGTACTTCGGATTGAACTTGGTCATCCCCACGATTCCCCCGTGCACCGCCTGGTGATCGGCCCGCATGGTGATGGGACCATACGGCGTCTGCCAGGTCAGCCCTTCCAGCGCCTTGATGACATCTTCGGTCTTCGGCCACCGGCCGCCGCCCTGGTCAATAGCCTTCTCGTAGGCGGCTTTGAGCCCCGCCATTGCCTGATAGGTGCGGTGATAGGCGTACTCGGGATAACGTCCGTAGCGCGCTTTGATGCCCTCCACGAAGTCCTTCTGGAGAGGGTTCTTCTCGGGGTCCGGATACAGGAAATAGCCTGCCGTCGCTCTGGGAGCCACGATCACGCCGTCGGGCATCTCCTTCTTGAGGTCCTGGAGCGACTGCTCGGCCACGCTCAAGGCCACGAGGCTATCCTTGAACAACCCCCGTGGCCCTCCCTGTTTCACGAACGTGAGCAGCCCGGCCGCCCAGAAGGTGCTGTGTACCACGTCGGGCTTGGCCACCAGGAGCTTCGAGATCTCCGCCGAATACTCCCCGGCCTGGATCTTCGTCCAGAGCTCAGCCACGACCTTGACGTCCGGCTTGAGCTTGAGCATCGCTCCCTTGAAGTCATCCCAGGAATCCCGGCCCCAGGCATAGTCCTCGTTGGCGCCCGCGATCGTCTTCACGTCTGGCTTCACGGAGAGGACATACCGGGCCAGCATGACGCTGTCCGCCGCCTGATGATTCGATGTTCTGAAGACGTACTTCAACGGTCGCTCCTCGGTCAACCGGCGCGTCCCGCAGATATGGACGACCGTGAGGACTTTGAGCTCCTCGGCCACCGGGGCCACGGCGAGGCAGGTGGCGCTCGAGGTCACGCCCACCACCGAGTCCACCTTCTCGTCGAGGGCGAGACGCCGAAACTCGGTGACCTGCTTGTCAGGCCCACCCGCCTCGTCCACGATCACGAGCTTCACCTTCACGCCCCGGATTCCGCCCTCCTTGTTCCACTTGTCAACCATCCACTCCGCGGTGTTCTTTCCGGACGCGCCGAACAGCACCGCCGGGCCGGACAAGAAATCGACGAATCCCACCTTGAGCTCGGCGGGTGCCCCGGCGGGAGGGGCCGCGCCAGCCAGAGCAAAAGCCGTCAAGGTCGCGACCGCCAAAGCGAACAAGCCAACTCCCCAGCGGACCCTCGACTTGAATATCCTCTGCATGTCACCCTCCCTTTTCAGAAGTGACGGGACTTTTCCCGTAGGCTCTGGATGGCACCATCGACGCGCCGAGCGCGCGCACCGGCGAAAGCTGACCTTATCTACACGAAAAGTCACGGCAACGCAAGGCTTTATACCCCAGGCGCCGAGGGCGGCGCAAGGGCTCAGCCAGTGAGTCCGGCGGCCCGAAGGGCGAGGCGAATCCGGTGCCGCTCGTCCTCCGACACCGGCGTCAGGGGCGGCCGCACATGCGCGGCGGGAATGCGTCCGAGAAGCGCGAGCGCCTCCTTCATCCGGTTATGCATGTCAACGAAGGGCGGCGCATAGAAGATCCCGACCAGCGGGGCCAGGTGCTCGTTGATGCGGTGGGCCTCGGCAAGATTGCCCGCTTGCACCGCGGCGAAGAGCTCGGCCTGGAGATCCGCGACCACGCTCCCCATGCCCGAGATGCAGCCATCGGCGCCCAGGCAGAAGCTGGCCATGAGCGACACGGTGAAGGAGGACAGCATGGCCACCGGGCGCCCCGAGGCGCGCAGCGCGCGCAGATTCTTCTCGTAGGACACGATGTCGTTGGACCAGTCCTTGACCCCGGCCACCGTGGGGATCTTGCAGAGCTCGCCCAGGGTCTCGGCCGAGTAGCCCATGCCCGAGGCCAGCGGGTACTCGAAGACGATCAGGGGCAGGTCCACGCCGTCCGCCAGCATGGAGAAATGCCGGAGGACCATCTCCGGCTTCACCTGCGCGCCCCACATGAAGATGGTCGGCGGGAACACGAGGAGCCCCGAGGCGCCCGCGGCCCTGGCATCGCGCGCGAGCTCGATGGCCTCCTGGGTGCCGTCGCAGTAGACACCCGCGATCACGGGCACCTTGCCGCCGACTTCTTCGAGGGCCAGGGCCAGGGCACGCTTGCGCTCCTCGCGCGAGAGCGAGGACACCTCGGCGGCATGCCCATTGGCCACGATCCCCGTCACGCCCTTCGTATCGGCGAGCCAGCGCAGGTGCTTCTTGTAGGCCGCCACGTCGATCTGGAGATCGGCGGTGAAGGGGAGCAGGTTCGCCGGGAGGCAACCCGAGAAGCGGAATCCGTTGTTCATAGCCAGAAACGTATCACAGGTCGGCCTTTGAGGGCGACCAGCGGCCGATCTCCTCGGCGAGCTGCTTGGTGCTGACCACGCGGGCGTAGGCGCGGCGGATGATGTCGAGCGTGGCACGCTGGATCTCGGGCCAGAGGGTGGCCGTGGCGTCCTCGACCACGGTCATGCGGTACTCGCGGTTCATGCCGCCGATCACGGTGGCGAGGACGCAAATGTCGGTCAGGGTGCCCGTGATCACGAGATGGGTGATGCTGCGGGCGCGGAGGGCCGAGTCGAGCACGGTGCCGTTGAAGCCGTCGTAGTAGTGCTTGGTCACCACGAGCTCGCCTGGCTCTGGCGCGAGCTCGGGGACGACGTGGACATTGGCCTCGCCCAAGAGGCAGGACGAAGACGGCATGCCGAAGCCTCGGGGAGTGCCTGGGGCCGCGCGCCGGTGCTCGGGGTGAAGAAGGCCGACGAGAATGGGCACCTGCTCGGAATAGGTGAACTCGGTGTAGACGACGGGCAGGTGCTTGCTGCGGAAGAGACCGAGGAGCGCGCGAATCTGAGGAACGATCTCCCGGGCCGCCGGCACTTCCATGGCCTCACCCGGATCGAGAAACGCGCGCTGCATGTCCACGACGACGAGCGCGCTGCGCCCGGGCTCGAGCTTCAGCGTCGCTTCAAATAGCTCCGAGCGGTCCATGGGCCGCTAGACTTCGGAGGATCGACTCAGCACTCGGCTCGCCTGCGGCTGCGCCTCGAACGATTGACTCAGCACTCGGCTCGCCTGCGGCGGCGCCTCGAACGATTGACTCAGCACTCGGCTCGCCGGCGGCGGCGCCTCGAACGATCGACTCCGCACTCGGCTCGCCTGCGGCTGCGCCTCGAACGATTGACTCAGCACTCGGCTCGCCTGCGGCTGCGCCTCGAACGATTGACTCAGCACTCGGCTCGCCTGCGGCTGCGCCTCGAACTACCACGCCGCCACAGAGAACGCGTTCGGGATGTGCCGGATCGCCTTGACCCCGCCCTCGTCGTTGACGACCACGGCGACCACGTCGAAGCGGCAGGGCTGCTCGCGCAGGCGCTTGAGCTTGAGATAGCTCTGGGCGAGCTTTCCCAGCTTGTTCTGCTTGCGCGTGTGGACGCCGGCCTGCGGCGGCACCGGGGGCACCGCCTCCGCGATCTCCTTGCGCGTTTTGACCTCGACGAAGACGAGGGTCTTGCCCTCTTTCGCCACGAGATCAATCTCGCCGACGCGCGTGCGGACGTTCTTGTCGAGGATGGCGTACCCGCACCGCGAGAGAAAACGGGCCGCCTCCTCTTCACCCTTGATGCCGGTTGTCCTTCTTGTGTCAGTCGCCATGGTTTACTCCTCGTCCGCTGTGATCGAGAACATCTCCGGGAAAAGATCCGGCTGGCTCACGCCAGCGAAAGAAAGGCGGTGGAGCGGACAGGGCCCGTGCGTCATGAGCGCGGCCCTATGGGTGAGGGTCGCGTAGCCCTTGTGCTGGCCGAAGCCATACTGGGGGTACTCGCGATCCGCCTCTTCCATGATCCCGTCCCTTGCCACCTTGGCAATGATCGAGGCGGCGGCCACCGTGGCCGACCGCTGGTCTCCTGCGACCAGGTTCCGCTGCGGACACGGCAACCCGTCGAGGAACACGAAATCCGTCAGCACCAGCTCGGGCTCGCGCCCGAGCGCGTTCAGGGCCAGGCGCATGGCCCGGCGCGTGGCCTCCAGAATGTTCACGCGATCGATCGTCTGGCTATCCATGATCCCGACCCCGATGGCCACCGCACGGGCGCGGATCACGACGTCGAGCGCCTTTCGCTCGTCCGGAGTGAGCCGCTTCGAATCATCCACCCCCCTGATCCGCGTCCCCGCCTCGAGAATGACCGCCGCCGCCACCACCGGCCCCGCCAGGGGGCCGCGCCCCGCTTCGTCCACTCCGGCCACGCGGACGAAGCCGCGCCGCCACGCCGCCAGCTCGAAGCGATACGGGGCGCCCGTGGCCCGATCCCCCGCTGCCTTGCTCTACTCCGGCTCGCCGGCGGCCGGCACCTGGGCCACGCGCTTCTCCTTGAGGCGCGCCGCCTTGCCGGCCAGGTCTCTCAGGTAGTAGAGCTTCGAGCGCCGCACCGTCGCGCGCTTGGTCACCTGGATCTTGTCGATGCGCGGCGAGTGGAGGGGAAAGGTCCGCTCTACGCCCACGCCGTAGGAGATGCGCCGCACGGTGAACGAGGCGCTGGCCCCACCCCCGCGTTTGCGGATCACCACGCCCTCGAAGGCCTGCAGGCGCTCCTTCTCACCCTCGACAACCTTGACGGAGACGCGCACGGTGTCGCCCGGGGCGAAGCCGCCCCGATCTTTCTTGAGCTGTCCCGCGTCCACGATGTTAATGGCTTGCATGACTCGTCACTCCTCACTGAATTGGTGGTCCGACGCCTGGCTCATGAGTCGCCCGTCCGTGGGCGAGATAGTCGTCCGGCGTCCGGCCCTGTCGAAAACCGTCCACCCACTTCTGCTCCTCTGGCGAGAGATCCGCCGTCTCCAGCAGCTCCCGCCGCCGCTGCCAGGTGCGCCACACGGTCATGAGGCGCTTCCATCGGTCGATCAGCGCGTGATCGCCCGAGCGGAGCACCTCCGGCACCGCCCAGCCCCGGAACACTTCGGGGCGCGTGTAGTGCGGATGCTCGAGCAGCGCCCGGGAGAACGAATCCCGGGCGGGCGCCCTCGCGTCGCCGAGGACACCGGGCTGCAGCCGCGTCACTGCCTCCGTCACGACCAGCGCGGCCGCTTCCCCACCCGACAGCACGTAGTCGCCGATCGACAGCTCTTCATCGATGAGATGCTCGCGCACCCGCTCGTCCACACCCTCGTAGCGTCCGCACAGCAGGACCAGGTGCGGCCGGCTCGCATACTCGCGCGCCACCTCCTGGGTAAAGCGCCGTCCCGCCGGGTCCAGAAGGACGACCCTGGTCTCCGCCCCCCGCAGCGCCTCGATACACGCGGCCAGCGGCTCGGGTTTCAGGATCATCCCGCCGCCGCCGCCGAAGGGCGTGTCGTCCGTCACGCGGTGCTTGCCCGGGGCCCAGTCGCGCAGGTTGTGGACGCGGAGGTCCACGAGCCCGCGCTCGCGCGCCCGTCCGACGATGGAGTCGGCAAGCGCCGGCTCGACCATGCCGGGGAATAGCGTGACGATGTCCAGTCTCACAGCTCGAGCAGCCCCTCCGGCGGATCGATCACGATCCGCCGCTCGGCCCGGTTCACCTCGACGACGATCTCGGCCACGGCCGGCACCAGGTGCTCTCGCCCGTTCTCGGCGATGACCCAGAGCGGCTGCGCCTCGCTGCCTTCGACCCTGACGAACTCCCCGACGCGCCGGCCATCGGGTGTCTCCACCGCCGCCCCCGCCATCTCCCAGGGGTAGAAAGACCCTTCGGGAGCGGGCAGCACGTCCTCTTGCGCCACCGCGAGGAGCCGTCCCGTGAGCCGCTGCGCGGCTTCGGGCGATGTCACGCCCTCCATCCGGATCAGCACCGTCTCACCCTCGAAGCGGCACGAGGCGACACAGCAGGGCTCGCGCCGATCGGCCCGCGGGTCCCACAGCACGCACTCGTGCAGAGCGCCGAAGCGCTCCTCGGGGCGGTCGGTCAGCGGCCGCACCCGGACCTCGCCGCCGAGCCCCCAGGGCCGGAGCACCTGTCCGACGGCGACGAGAGCCTCCGCGGTCATGCCCGTCCTATACCTTGGCCGCTGCGGCCGCGGCCTTGTTGGCCAGCGCCAGCAGGTTCTTCACGGTATTCGACGGCTGCGCGCCCTTCTTGATCCACTCCGCCGCCTTGTCGGTCTCGATTTTGAGCGTGGGCGGCTTGGTGATCGGGTTGTAGTGCCCGATCACCTCGATGAAGCGCCCGTCGCGCGCGGCCCGCGAATCGGCCACCACCACGCGGTAGGCCGGCTTCTTGGTCGTCCCTGTCCTTCTCAACCTGATATGTACGGCCACTGTTCACCTCTCTCTGGAGTTATCGAGGCAAGAACGGCAGGGCCCCCTTCAGCTTGCCCATGCGCCCTTCCATCTGCTTCAAGCCCTTCATCATCTGCTTGAGCTGCGCATACTGCTTCAACAGCCGGTTGACGTCGGAGACCTGCGTTCCGCTACCCTTGGCGATGCGGGTGCGCCGGCTGCCGTTGATGACCTGCGGCTTCACGCGCTCCTCGGGCGTCATCGAGCCGATGATGGCCTCGTACTTCTTCAGATCCTGCTCCTCGCCCTTGAGCTCCTTGGGCATGCCCTTGGCGCCCTTGAACATCGGCACCATGTCCAGCAGCTGGCTGAGCGGCCCCATCGAGCGGAGCTGCTTGAGCTGCGCGGCGAAGTCTTCGAGCGAGAAGCTCTCGTCGCGGATCTTCCGCTCGAGTTCGGCCGCCTGCGTCGCGTCGACATGGGCCTGGGCTTTCTCGACGAGTGACAGCACATCGCCCATGCCCAGGATGCGCTGGGCGAGGCGATCGGGATGAAAGGGCTCGAGCGCGTCGGTCTTCTCGCCCACGCCCACGAAGGCAATGGGCCGGCCCGTCACCTCTCGGACCGAGAGGGCCGCGCCGCCGCGGGCATCGCCGTCCATCTTGGTCAGAATCACCGCATCGATGCCGACGGCGGCATTGAACTTGTCGGCGACGGTGATGGCGTCCTGCCCCGTCATGGCGTCCACGACGAGGAGCACGTGATGAGGCCCGGTCTCCTTCCGGATGGCGCGGAGCTCGTCGAGCATCTCCTCGTCGATGTGAAGCCGCCCGGCCGTGTCGAGGATGAGGGGCGAGAGGCCACGCTGGGCCGCCTCGTCTCGCGCCGCCCGGCAGATGTCCACGGGCTTCCGTGTCTCTTCCCCCAGCACGGGGATGCCGAGCTCCTTGCCGAGACGCCGCAGCTGCTCCATGGCGGCGGGACGGTAGACGTCGGCTGAGGCCAGGATGGGATGCTGTCCCTGCTTCTGGAAGTGACGCGCGAGCTTCGCGGCGGAAGTGGTCTTGCCCGAGCCCTGCAGACCCACCAGCATGATGACGGTCGGCGGGTGAGCGGCCATCGTGAGCCGATGTCCCGAGCCGCCCAGCAGCTCGATCAGCTCGTCGCGGACGATCTTGACGACTTGCTGGCCCGGGGTCAGCGATGTGAGCACATCCTGACCAATGGCCTTGACCCGGACACGCTCGACGAAGCCCTTCACGACTTTGAAATTGACGTCCGCTTCGAGAAGCGCCACGCGCACCTCGCGCAGCGCCTCCTGGATATTCTCCTCCGTCAGCCGGCCATATCCGCGGAGCCGGTCGAAGATGCCGGTGAGGCGCGTGGTAAGGCTGTCGAGCATGGCTTAACCCCTGGAGAAGCCTTCAAGAAACACTAAAGACTACTGATGGAGGGGGAAAAAGTCAAGCCTACTTCAATACTTCCGACGCACTCCGCAAATCCTTCACAGCCTGGGCCGGATCCTGGGCGCCGAATATGGCCGATCCGGCCACCAGCGTGGTCGCCCCGGCCTTGGCCAGCGGCCCCGCCTTCTCCCGGTTGACCCCGCCGTCCACCGAGATCTCGATGGGTCGCCCGCCGATCAGATTCTTTACCTGGCGCACCTTTGCAAGGGAGGAGGGGATGAAGGACTGGCCGCCGAAACCCGGATTGACTGACATGATCAGGATGAGGTCGAGGTTGTCCAGCACCCACTCGATGGCCTGGGGCCCGGTTGCCGGGTTGAGAGCCACCCCGGCCTTGGCCCCGGCTTCCCTGATCTGGTGGAGGACCCGGTCCAGGTGGGGGCAGGCCTCGACGTGCACGGTCAGCAGGTCCGCGCCCGCCCGAACGTAGGTCTCGATATAGCGCTCGGGCTCGACGATCATCAGGTGGACGTCCAGGGGCAGGCGCGTGCGCTTGCGAATGGACTCGATCACGGGCGGCCCGATGGTCAGGTTGGGGACGAAGCAGCCGTCCATCACGTCCACGTGAAGCTGGTCGGCCCCGCCGGCCTCCACGCGCGCCACCGCCTCGCCCAGCGCGGCGAAATCGGCGGAGAGAATGCTCGGCGCGATCTTCATCGTAAAACGACCTTACTCCATCGACCGCGACCCCGCAAACTCGCGCACGCGCTGGCCCTCGTCAAGGGGCTCTCCGGAGTCTGATCGCGGTGAAGCCGTCGGTGCCGTGCACGTGGGGAAAGAGGCGGACGTATCCCGCGGCGTCGGGCGCCACGGGAAAGCTCTCGGGTGGATCCACCTGCCATTGTCCGGGGCGCTCGAGCAACGTGGCGACCACGGCCTCGTTCTCGTCGGGCTCGAGCGAGCAGGTGGCGTAGACGAGATGCCCGCCCCGCTTGACCATGGAGGCGGCGGCTTCGAGGATGGTTCGCTGCTTGGCCTGGAGCCGCCGCAGGTCTTCCTCGGTGCGGCGCCATTTGACTTCCGGATTGCGACGAAGCACGCCCAGGTTCGAGCAGGGCGCGTCCACCAGCACGCGATCGCACTTGCCCTTCCAGTGTCCGGCCAGCGCCGCCGCGCCGCCCACCCGCGGCTCGATGATGCTGATGCCGAGGCGCGCGGCGCCCTTCGACACCAGCTTGAGCCGCGCCGCCTGCGGATCCATGGCGATGATGCGGCCACGGTTGCGCATGAGCTCGGCCAGGTGGGTGGCCTTGGTTCCCGGCGCGGCGCAGGCATCGGCCACGAGCTCGCCGGGCTGCGGGTCCAGAAGTCGCGAGACGAGCATGGACGCTTCGTCCTGGATCGTGCACCAGCCGCCCGCGAAGGCGGCCCAGCGGCTCACGGCCCCGCGCTCGACGAGGAGCCCTTCGGGCGCGAGCGCGGTCGGGCGCGTGTAGGCGAGCTCCTCGTCGCGGAGCCGGCCGGCCAGGGCGTCGCGCGTGATGCGAAGCAGATTCACGCGCATCGTGGTGGGCGGCCGGTCGTTCGAGGCGAGCATGAGCGCCTCGGCCTCGGGCTGGCCGTAGCGCGCGATCCAGCGCGCGGCGATCCAGTCGGGAAACGAGGAGCGCACGGCCGCCGCCTCGACGGGCAGAGCGGGCAGGGGCGGCGGCCCCGCCGCGCGGGTGAGCGAGCGCAAGACGGCGTTGACGAACTCGGGCGGACCCGGCTTGCGCGCCTTGAGCTTGGCCAGGCTCACGGCCTCGTCCACGGCCGCCCAGCGCGGGACACGGTCGAGGAAGAAGATCTGATAGGCGGTGAGACGCAGCACCGTCCGCACCCACGGATCGAGCTTGTCGAGTGGGCGATTGAGATGCGGGGTCAGGCGCCAATCGAGGTGACGGCGCCACCGGAGCGTGCCATAAACCAGCTCGGTGCAGAGCCCGGCCTCCCGGGAGTCGAGGCGCGCATGCTCGAGGGCGTGCTCGAGGACGATGTCGGCGAACGCGCGGTCTTCCTCCACACGTACGAGGATGCGAAGGGCCTCGTAGCGCGCCTGGGAGACCGGTCCCGCGCGCAGCACCGGGCTCATGCGCCGAGCTCCGTGACCACGGCGCCGGGGCCGAGCCGCGCCCCGCGGAGGAATTCCTCCCAGCCCATGGACTTTCGGCTTTCGGGCTGAACCTCCACGGGCAGCAGGAGGCCGCTTCCCGTCGCGATGCACGTGGCCCCGGGTCCGGTCGCCACGAGCGTGCCGGGCGCGGCCTTGCTCGGGTGCGGCACGGCGCCGGCGCGCCAGATGATGAGACGCCCCGCCGGCGTCATCAGGGAGGCGCCGGGCCAGGGATTGCAGCCGCGCACGCGGTTGACGAGCTCGCGCGCGGGCTCACCCGGGCGCAGCCAGCCGTCTTCCTTCTTGAGACGTGGGGCCAGGGTCGCCTGGGCGTGATCCTGCGGCTTCGGCACCAGTGAATCCAGCTCGTCGAGCGTGCGGATCATCACCCGCGCGCCCATCGTGCTGAGCCGGGCCGAGAGCTCGCCCGCCGTCTCGTCGAGACCTATGGGCGTGGATTCGGAGAGGAGCAGCGCGCCCGTATCCATTCCCGGGTCCATCTGGAAGGTCGTGATGCCCGTCTCCGTCTCGCCGTGAATGATAGCCCAGGCGATGGGCGCGGCCCCGCGATAGCGAGGCAGGAGCGAGGCGTGGACATTGATCGATCCGCGGCGCGGAACATCGAGCACGGCCTTGGGCAAGATCTGCCCGAAGGCCACGACCACCGCGATGTCGGCCTCGAGCGCGGCCAGCCGCTCGGGCCAGCCGGGATCGCGGAGCCGCGGCGGCTGGATCACCCGCACCCCCGCGCGCTCCGCGCGCTCCTTGACGGGCGGCGGCGACAGGCGCTGGCCGCGTCCGGCCGGCTTGTCGGGCTGGGTGATAGCGGCAATCACGGTGTGACGCTCGAGCAGGGCCTCGAGCGTGGGCAGCGCGAACTCCGGCGTGCCGTAGAAGAGAACGCGCATGGTCTTTTTCAGGAACTCGCGCCTAACTCAGCCCTCGGCTCGCGCCGCTGGCGCTCGCCTCGAACCGCCACGCTCTCGTGCCTGCGGGATCTTCTCAGCACTCGCCTCATGACGCTCGGGTCTTCGACCCTCGGCCGTCCTTCGGCTCGAACGACGGGCAGCGTCTCGGCTCGCATCTTGGATTGGGAACTCGCCTCGCCGCTCTCGTGCCTGCGGCAACTCGGCAGCGTCTCGGCTCGCACTACAGTTACAGCGCGAATGCTCGAGAGGATCGCTCCTTGGGGAAGCCGTGCTTCTGGATCTTCTTCTTGATACGGTCGCGCGCCACGGGCGAGAGGTGATCGATAAAGAGTACGCCGTCCAGATGATCCATCTCGTGCAGGACGACCCGCGCGAGGAGACCCTGGGCCTCGAAGTCTATGGGGTTGCCGTCCTCGTCCGTGGCCTGGACCGTCACCCACTTGCTGCGCTCGACCTCGCCGAAGATTCCGGGCAGCGACAGACATCCCTCCTCGTCGACCACCGATCCCCCTCGGCCCGTGATGATGGGATTGATGAGCGCGCGCGCGCCGCCCTTGCCGTCGTCCATGACGAGCAGGCGGTAGGGGATGCCCACCTGGGGGGCGGCGAGGCCGATGCCGATCTGGTTGTACATGGTCTCGACCATGTCACCGATCAGCCGGCGGAGCTCGGGCGTGACCTCCCGGACATGCGCGGCTTTGCGCCTGAGCATGGGGTCACCGTAGAGCTTCACGTCGAGTAGCGCCACGGGATCTCGAAATCCTTTCTATTCAGCGCTAGGTAGTTACAGGGTCCATCTCTATTTCTACCACACCGCCGGAGCGCCGGCCCCGCTCCAGAAAAGGCCGCAGGACGGGACCGACGAGCCGGGGCAGCTCAACGGGGCCCTTGATGACGAAGCGCCAGCGCGCGGCCGTCGCCGCGCCGGGCGCCCCCAGCGCCGCGGGTGGATAGATGACGAGTCCCGTGATGCCCGCGAGAGCGACCGCGGCCTCATCGAGGAGAGCCAGCGCCGCCGCGGCCGTCTTGCCACGGGCGGAGACATGACAGAGGCGCTTGTACGGGGGATAGCCGAGCTCGGCGCGGAAGCCGAGCTCCCGACCATAGAAAGCCTCGCGGGCGCGGTCCCTGACCGCGGTCAGCGCGTAGTGATCGGGATGGAGCGTCTGGGCGATCACGCGTCCGGAGTCGCCCACGGCTTCGGCCGCGGCCCAGAGGAGCTGGAAGACGCCCTCGCTCGCGCGAAAGTCCGGGACGCGAAGGAAGCCGTCCAGCCACACGAAGCCGACCGCACCCCACCGGCCCGGGCCGCCGCCGCGCAGCAGCGCCGGCGTGCCTATCACGACCTGGGCGCCGGGATCGGAGCGGGAGACGGTGAGGCGCGGAAAC
The DNA here is from genome assembly GCA_036002485.1 of Candidatus Methylomirabilota bacterium. NCBI lineage: Bacteria > Methylomirabilota (SeqCode) > Candidatus Methylomirabilota bacterium. The sequence goes on from DASYTI010000098.1 coordinate 12,704, forward strand.
CGCCGGCGCACCGAGGCCTCGACCCGCTCGGTGTCCCAGCCGAAGGGCCCGAGTCGCCGTCCGCCGCAGGCCGGGCACCGGTCCGGGAGCGGCTCGACACGGGCGCAGAGGCGGCAGACGAGGGCGCGGCGGTCCCGGCGAACCTGGAGGGCCACCGCGCAGTCGGGACAGCGCAAGAGCGCCCCACAGTCATTGCAGCCCAGGACTCCGGTGGCACGGCCCACCACGAGAGCGACGCCGCGGCCGCGCCGCGACATGTCCTCGATGGCGCGGGTGAGGGGCAGCGTGAGCGGATGGTTGCGCAGAATGCCGCGGGTGTCCGCCGTGATGATCTCCGGCCAGGGGCTCTCGGCATCGGGAAGGCGCGTGAAAGCGCCGTGGTCGGCTCGGGCCCAGCTCTCGACCGATGGCGCTCCCGAGAGGAAGACGAGGCGGCTGCCGTCGAGGGCCGCGCGTCGCACCAGGATGTCGCGCGAATGCAGTCGCGGCGGCCCAGGCGGTTTGTGAGCGGGGTCGTGCTCCTCGAGGAGGACAAGCGTGGCCGGGGGGGGCAGGGGCGCGAGGAGGGCGCCACGGGTGCCCACGACCACGCGCGCGCGACCCCGCGCGGCCGCGAACCAGGCTTCTCGCCGCTCGGCTTCGCCGGTCCCGCTGTCGAGCCGTGCCGCGTCCAGTCGCCGCGCCCAGCGAGCGGCGCTCGCGGTGTCTGGCGCGATGACGAGCGCGGCCTCGGACTCGGAGGCCAGCATGGCCCCAAGCCGCTCGCCACGGTCCGCGGACGTCCACAGCTCCGGCGGTCGAGGCGAGACCGGCTGAGCTGGCTCGGGAGCGGGAGCAACCGGCTCGGCGCGCCGGGCGCGCGAGGGCGGCGGCAGGAGAGCCAGGAGCGTCGAGCCCCATGACGAGAGACTTTCGGCCGCGACCCAGCGCCCGAGGGCGAGGCCAGCCGCGGAGACGATGGGCGCCGTGTCCACCACCTGCTGGATGGGGCGCAGTCTTGCCTCGTCTCCCTGACGGAGCGCCACCACCACGCCCACGCGGGTGGCGCGCCCCCCGAGCGGCGCCCTCACCCGCTGCCCGGGCTTCAGTTCAAGCGAATCGGGTACGAGATAGGAGAATGAATGGTCGAGCGGCAGATCGAAGACAACCTCCGCGATCATCCCCTAGGGGGCCTCCAACGAGTATTGCCTAGAACTCATGCGTGACCCCAGAGTGCCGGGCCAAATGACGAGCCACATCAATTCAGCCCTCGCCTCGGGGCTCGCCCCTTAGCTCGAACCGCCACGCCCGAGGGAGGCAGCAGCCCGAGGCGTACGTGGCCCTTCGAGCTGAGAGGCGCAGCCACGAGGCGAGGGCTGAGTTGGACGTACGTTGAGGGCTGCTGCCGACCGAGAACGTGGCCCTTCGAGCTGAGCAGCGACGCTGCGAGGCGAGGGCTGAGTAAAACCGGCGAAGTCAGTTGGTCCGGCACTAGGCTCCCTCTCCCCTCAGGGGAGAGGGTCGGGCTGAGGGGTGGTCAAGCGCTCCCACTCGCGCCGGGCAAGCTTGAGGTCGTCCCAGGCCATGCGCTTGTACTGGTCTCCCGGATTGCGCAGGAGGAAGGCGGGATGGAAGGTCGGTACGAGCACGCTGTCTCGATACGAGTAGACGCGCCCGCGGAGCTTGGTGATGCCGTCCTTGGTGCCCAGCATGGTCTGGGCGGCGAAGTTGCCCATGGCCAGGATGACCGCCGGCTGAATGGCATCGAGCTGGGCGAGCAGGAATGGGTTGCACGCTGCCACCTCGTCGGGCTCCGGATTGCGGTTCCGCTCGGGGCGGCACTTGACGACGTTGCAGATATAGCAATCGCGCTCGCGGTCGAACTTCACCGAGGCCAGCATCTTGGTCAGGAGCTGCCCCGCGCGACCGACGAAGGGCTTGCCCTGCCTGTCCTCTTCCTCGCCGGGCCCCTCGCCGATGACGACGAAGCGGGCCCGCGGATTCCCCGAGCCAAAGACAATGGTCGAGCGGCTCTTGGAGAGCTTGCAGCGCGGGCAGCCCTGAAGCGCGCGCTCCTGCGCGGCCAGCTCGGCTCCCGGATCTCGTGAGGATGTCAACGGACACGCGATCTCCGTGAGCCCCAGATCGCGGTGATGCCTGAGGGTGTCGGCAGCGGCGGCCAGGGCCTGGCCCAGAGCCTCCCGCGGATCCTGCATCGTGGTCAGTGGGAGGGTTGGGCGCGCCGCGTCTTCGGCGTCGAGCGGAGCGCGAGGACGCGGTCGAGGATGGCGTGCGCCACTTCGAGCTTGCTCATGCGCGGCAGCTCGAGGGCGCCGCCCCAGCGATCGAGCAGCAGCACCTGGTTGTCTTCGGCGTCGAAGCCGATGCCTTGCTGGCTGACGTCGTTGACGACGAGGAGATCGACGCCCTTGGCCCGGAGCTTCTCGGCGGCGTTCGCGCGCACGTCATTGGTCTCGGCGGCGAAGCCGACCAGGAAGGCGCCCCCCTTGCGCTGGGCCAGCTCCTTGAGAATGTCCGGGTTGGCCACGAGATCGAGGGTGAGCCCTTCGTCCTTGCCCCCCGACTTGATCTTGGTCGCGCTCGGTCGCTCCACCCGATAGTCGGCGACAGCCGCGGCCTTGATGACCACGCTGGCGGAAGCCAGGTGCTGCAACGCGGCCTCTCGCATCTCCTCCGCCGTCTGCACGGGGACATAGACCGCGCCGGGAGGCGGCTGGAGCGTGGTGGGGCCGGAGATCAGCACCACCTCGGCCCCGCGCCGGAGCGCGGCGGCCGCCACGGCGTGGCCCATCTTGCCCGAGGACCGGTTCGAGAGATAGCGGACGGGGTCAATGGGCTCGCGGGTCGGCCCGGAGGTGACGAGCATGCGCTCCCCGGCCAGATCGCGCCGCGGAGTCAGTGCGCGCTCGACGGCCTCGACGAGCGTGGGCACCTCGGGCAGCCGACCCCGGCCGGACAGCCCCGAGGCGAGCGCGCCGGCCTCGGGCTCCAGCACGGTGACGCCGCGCTCGCGCAGCGTCACCACATTGGCCTGTACGGCCGCGTGGTCCCACATGCCGCCGTCCATGGCCGGAGCCATCAGCACGGGGCATCGGGTGGCCAGAAGCAGCGTCGTCAAAAAGTCATCGGCGATGCCGTGGGCGGCCTTGGCCAGGAGATTGGCCGTGGCCGGCGCCACCACGAAGACATCGGCCCGCTCGGCGAGAGCGACGTGCTCGACGGCCTCCTCGCTCTGCGGGTCGAAGAGGCTCGAGAGCACGGGCCGGCCCGAGAGCGTGCGGAAGGTCAGGGCGCCGACGAAATGCTCGGCATTGGCCGACATCACTACCGTGACCTCGGCCCCGCGGGAGGTCAGCTCTCGCAGGAGCAGCACGGCCTTGTAGGCCGCGATGCTCCCCGTGACGCCCAGAACAATCTGTTTGCCCGTGAGTGTCATGGCTGGCGCTATGTCTTGGACGGATCCTCTTCGCGCACGCGGTAGCCAACCTTGGCCTGCGCGATCTCTTCCAGCGCCGTGCTCGTGGGCTTCTTCCGCTTCGTGTCCACCTGGGCCGCGGCGCCGCGATTGAGCTGGCGGGCGCGCTTGGCGGCGAGCACCACCAGGAGATAGCGGTTCGAGACCTTGTCGAGAGACTGCTCCAAGGACGGGAATGACATCACTCTGGCACCTCCACGTCTGGGAACTTCAGGGTGAGGCGGCTCGTGCGCCAGCGCTCCGCCTGGATCACGGTGGCGAGCTGGTCCACGGCCTCCTTGACGTCCCGGTTGATGATGAGGTAGTCGTACTGGCGCCACGCGGAAATTTCCTCGCGGGCCCGGTTCAGCCGTCGCACGATCTCGACGGCCGCGTCGCTCTTCCGCTCCCGCAGGCGCGCCTCCAGCTCCCTCATGGACGGCGCCATGATGAAGACGGAAACGGCCTCGGGATATCGCTGGCGCAGCTGCCGCGCGCCATGAGTGTCGATGTCCAGGATCACGTCGAGCCCGCGGTTGAGCGCCCCCTCCAGGGCCTTGGCCGGCGTGCCGTAGCGATGGCCATGCACTTCCGCCCACTCCGCGAACTCGTCCTTGTCGCGCATGGTCTGGAACTCGGCGTCCGTCACGAAGTGGAAGTCCTTGCCGTCGACCTCGCCCGGCCGGGGCGCCCTCGTCGTGTACGAGACCGAGTAGAAGAGATCGGGCACGAGCTGGCGCACCTCGTGGCAGAGCGTGGTCTTGCCCGCCCCCGAGGGAGCGGAGACGACGATCAATGCGCCCCGCCGCTTGATCAGTTCCAACTCAGCCCTCGCCTCACCGCTGATTTACTCAGCCTTCGCCTCACGGCTTCGCCCTTCGGCTCGAACTGCGCCTGCGGGATTCACTCAGCTCTCGCCTCGGGCCTCCGGCCCTCAGCTCGAACTGCGGGCCCCGTTTCGGCTCGAAAGTCATTCGATATTTTGCACCTGCTCGCGAAGCTTCTCGAGCGTGGACTTGGCGGCGATGGCCGCCTGGGACAGCTCGAGGTCGTCGGCCTTGGAGCCCAGCGTGTTGACCTCGCGATTCATCTCCTGGATCAGAAAGTCGAGGGTGCGGCCGACCGGCCCGCCCTCGTCGAGCAGTCGCGCGAACTCGCCCATGTGCGAACGAAGCCGCGCCAGCTCCTCGGTGACGTCGCTCTTCTCGGCCCACATGGCGACCTCGGTGGCCAGGCGCCCCTCATCGAGCGGTGTGCCGGCCAGGAGCATCTGAACCCGCTCGCGAAGCCGCTGCTGCTTGCGCTCGAGGGCGAGGGGACCGCGCGCGGCGACCACGCCGACGTGCTCGCCCATCGCGGCGAGGAGGGCGCGGAGCTCCTTGTCGAGCGCGGCACCTTCCGCCTCGCGCCGGGCGCAAAGCTCCGCGAGAGCCTTGTCCAGCCCGTCGTGAAGCAGCGGCCAGCCCTCCTCTGTCCCGAGCGGCGCCGGCTCCTCGCGCGAGATGATGCCGGGCTGTTCCAGGAGCCACTGGAGATCTAGCTCGCCACCGAGCCTC